>JBPCOJ010000036.1:0-56953 GCA_051000345.1 Pyrinomonadaceae bacterium
AACCAAACGATGGTAATAAAGATATTGAGCGGCTCCGAACTCGTCCACGGCAGCGTTAAGCCGAAGGCGACGACGAACGCCGCCGCCATAATCTGCCCGATCAATTTTTGATACGGCTTCGTGTGAACAAGATCGTCAATTAAGCCGATGGCGAAAAGAAAAGTGCTTGCGCCGACGACGACTAATCCGTGCGGCGTGTGTTCGACGAACGCCGCGTAGCTTGCGAGCACCGCCAGCAGAATCGCCACGCCGCCGAACATCGCCGTCGGCTCTTTGTGCCACCGATCAATTTTCGGGCGCGCCACCAATCCATTGCGCCGCGCCAACGCACGCACCAGCGGCGTGAGTCCGGCGGCAAGCGCGAATGAAACAGCAATGGCGATTAAAGAGTAAGGTGTGAACAACATGACCCACTACGAAACATATTGGAAGCACTGCCCGTGCTTCGCGCCGAAAGTGCAAACCGTAACGGATTGACGCACGCAAATCAAGTCACGCCAAATCGCCAATGGGTAAAAATACCATAAGGCGATTTGGCGTGAACGTATGACCTGCCTGACTCGATTGCTCTAATTTTATCCGGCGGCGTGCTCTTGGCTTTTCGCTTCCGCAGATTGTCCGGTGAAGTGATTAATCACGCTTTCGAGAATTCCGTCGAGCGACTTTTTCGCCTCGAAGCCGATTAGCGCGTTGATTTTTGAGGTGTCCGGCACGCGGCGCGGCATGTCCTCGAATCCTTCTTCGTAGGCTTCATCATACGGCACCATGACGATTTCGGACTGCGAGTTCGTCAATTCCTTGATGCGTTCGGCGAGTCCGAGAATGCTGATTTCTTCCTGCGAGCCGATATTGAAAACCTGCCCGACAGCCTGCGGCTCGTCCATCAACTTCAGAAACGCGCCGACGATGTCGCCCACATAACCGAAGCAACGCGTTTGCTGGCCGTCGCCGTAAACCGTGATCGGCCTTCCGGCAAGAGCCTGCTTCACAAAAGTCGGGATAACCATGCCGTACTGCCCTGTCTGACGCGGCCCGACGGTGTTGAAGAGGCGCACGACGATGGTCGGCAATTTCTTTTCGCGCCAGTAAGCCAAGGCCAGAAATTCGTCAATCGCCTTCGAGCAGGCATAACTCCAGCGCCCCTTCGTCGTCGCGCCCATCACCAGATTGCCGTCTTCGCGGAAAGGCACTTCCGTGCTCAGGCCGTAAACTTCGGAAGTCGAAACGACGAACACCTTCTTCTTCTTTTTGTTAGCGAGCTTGAGCACTTCTTCCGTACCCTGCACGTTCGTTTCAATTGTCCTGACGGGGCTTTCGACAATCAATTTGACGCCGACAGCCGCCGCCAGATGAAACACGACATCGCATTGATCTATGAGTTCAGCGAGCACGGGTTGATTGTGAACGCTGTCAATCGTGTAATGAAAACGCGGATTGCTTTTGAGATGCTGAATGTTCTCGATGCTGCCCGTCGATAAATCGTCGATGATAAAAACTTCGTCGCCCCGTTTAAGATAAGCGTCCGAGAGGTGCGAGCCGATGAACCCCGCGCCTCCTGTGATTAATACTCGCAAACTTTAATCTCCCTTCAAACTCGTCAGTCCGTTTGTTTCGATCTCCGGCAAATTTTTCGGCGCGGTGCTGACTTTATTCGCGCCGCCGGGCGTCAGTAATTCTTCGTAAAGCTTTGTGATGTCGGCGATCAATCGCTCTTTAGAATAAAATTGTTCGGCGAAGCGGCGCGCGCATGTTCCTAATTTGCGGCGCAAAGCTTCATCTTCGATGAGACGCGCGAGACCCGCGCAGAAACCTTGCTCATCATTTGCGCCAACCTTTACGCCGCGCTCGCAAACAACATAGCCGTTCTTTGAATCCGAAAGAGTATCCACGCTCTCGCCGAAAATATCAACGACGCCGCCCACCGCCGTCGCAATGCACGCGCGTTCGTTCGCCATCGCTTCGATCAAAGTCAGCGGCGTGCCTTCGTTCAATGAAGTCAGTGCCACGATGTCGAGCGCCGGGTAAAAATCCTCCGGGTCATGCCGCGTTCCCGTAAATATCACATCATTGCAGAGGCCGAGCGACGCAGCTAAATCTTGCAGCGCCGTTCGCAAATGACCGTCGCCGATAATTACAAATCGAACGCGCTGTTGTTTGTTCGCTCCCGCATAATTTCGTTTATAAAGCGCTGCCGCGCGCAGAAACAGCGCGTGGTTTTTAATCTCCGTCAAACGCCCGACGATGCCGATTAAAAGCGCGCCGCCTTCATCTGCAACGTCTTCATTTTTCGTCCACTCTCGCCGCAGCGCGTCCCCGCGCCCGCGCTGCTCACTGAACGCTTCCAGATCGAGGCCGAGCGGAATAATCGCAAACTGCTCGTGCCGCCCGACGCCGTACTCTTCGTGTATCTCACGATACTGCTGCCCGCTGATAACAACGATCCGGTCGGTCGCAACGCGCGCCAGATTTTTTTCAATGAATAAAAAAATGCGTGTCTTCCATCGCCCGTAGTAACTATGAAAAACATGCCCGTGATATGTATGCACAAAGCGGCAGCGGCGCGGTTGCCCGATTAGCGCAGACAGCGTGAGCCAGCGGTAAAAAAATCCCGCGACGCGCCCGACTGTGCCAGCCTTCGCCGTGTGCGTGTGAACGATGTCCGGGCGCTCATGCCGCAGCAGCCGGTAAAGTTTCCAGACCGTAACCGCATCCTTCACGGAAATTTCGCGGCTCATCTCCTGAATAATCAGCGGCTCGACGCCTTGCGCAGCGGCGAAGTATGTCATGTCTTCTTCGCCCGGCGGAACGACTCCCGCGACCAGCACGGACTCATGCCCAGCCTTGCGCAGCGCCGCCGTCAGCCACGCGACATGCCGCGCCGGGCCGCCGACATTGAGCCGCGCAATGATGCGAACGATTTTCATTGCTTAGTGGACAGTGGGCAATGGTCAGTTAAAAGCAGAAACTGCCCACTGTCCACTATTTCAATCTTCAATCCGAAAACTCGTATTCGGATCGTCTTCGTGGCGTATCTCGTCGATTTGTTCGCGTTTGCCCGTGCCCATAAATAGTTGATTCGGGCAATTGATAACGATGCCGATTGTGTGTCCTATATTGCGGTAAGCATGGACGACGCCCTTCGGCACGATGACGGCCTTCGGATTGTCTTCGCCGACGTAGAGAGTCATTACGTGATCGCGCGTTTCGGAATCCGCGCGGTTGTCCCACATGCGCAATTTGAAGTTCGACGGCCCGAGGAAGCAGAATAAATCCGCTTGCTCGACGTGCTCGTGCGGGCCGCGCGTGACGTGCGGCTGCGTCGCGGAGATGTAAGACATCGTCGGATAAAATTCTTCCGCGAGTTCATCGTGGCGAAATAGTTCGGCCAGCCAGCCGCGCTCGTCAACGAACTTGCGCAAATCGCGCACGACGACATCCTGTATTTGTCCGCGCTTGAATTTGCGCGTCTGGCTCTCAGACGCTTCCGGCGCTGGACTGCTGCTGCTCTGCATGTTTCAACTCCATATTATTAGCGCCGGTTTTGGCGACCAGATTCGAGGCGTGCTGAAGGCTCTCGAAGGTTCCCGCGTCAGTCCACCATCCGTCGAGTTCTTCCCAAGTCATTTCGTTGCGCTCGATATAAGCGTTATTGACATCCGTGATTTCAAGTTCGCCGCGACCCGATGGTTTGAGCGTTTTGATGATATTGAAAACTTCCGTGTCGTACATATAAACGCCGATCACGGCATAATCGGATTTCGGGGCGGCGGGCTTTTCTTCAACGCGCACGACGCGACGATTATCTAATTCCGGCACGCCGAAGCGCTGCGGGTCTTCAACTTTTTTAAGCATGATTTTCGCGCCGCCGCCCTGATGCCGGTACGCGCGCACGGCATCGCAGATATTGCCTTCGATGATGTTGTCGCCGAGGATAATGCAAAGCGGCTCGTCTGCGGCAAAGTGTTCGGCGAGCGCGAGCGCATCGGCGATGCCGCCTTCGCCTTCCTGATATGTGTAGTTGAGATGCTTGAGGCCGAATGCCTTGCCGTTGCCCAAGAGCTTCAGAAAATCGCCCGCCGAATTGCCGCCCGTGACAAGCAGTATGTCGTTGATCCCGGCATTGACGAGCGCCTGAATCGGATAATAAATCATCGGCTTATCGTAAACGGGCAGCAAGTGTTTATTAGTCACAATGGTCAGCGGACGCAAACGCGAACCGAGTCCGCCAGCCAACACAACGCCTTTCATATATTAGTTCTCCTCTAAAAAATTTATTAGATAATAACTCAACCAAGTTGGTGGTTATAAGTTGCCACTAGCTAAAGCTAGTGGCAACTTATTGCAATCAAAAACTCCATAACCAGCAACTTGGATTACTTGAAGACCGAGCTTCAATACTTAAAGTAATCAATATCAGTTAATCAATAAAACGCTCGAACCATAATTCCAGCATTAACAGCGTCCACAATTTGGAAGCGTGGTCGCGCCCGCCGCGCGTGTGCTGTTCAATCAATTGCTCGACGACTTCCGGCTTGAAAAGATTTCTTTTGAGAGACTTTTCGGAGAGCAGCGTTTCACGCATGAAGGGCTGCATTTCTCCGCGCAGCCAGTGACCGATGGGTACGCCGAAACCCATTTTTCGCCGGTTCAAATTCTCCGCCGGTAAAAGTTTTTCGAGCACGCGCTTCAACAAATACTTGGTCGTCAATCCGCGCAGCTTGTATTTTTCCGGCAGGCTCGCGGCGAATTCTATAACCTTATGATCGAGAAACGGCGAGCGCGCTTCGAGCGACACGGCCATGCTCGCAATATCGACTTTGACGAGCAGATCGTTCGGCAGATAAGTCATCATGTCTGTTAAAAGCGTGGCGTCAACGATGCCCGCGCCGTTCGCCTTCGCAAACCACGGAGCGAGGCACTCCGCGCCGCTCGAGGTGTTTGTTCGATGTCGAAACTCATCCGTGTAAAGTTCCCTTTTGTCGTCCGTATCGAAGGCGCTGACCCAGCGCAAGTAACGCTCGACTTTCGGCAGCGATGCGGCTTCCATAAAACGCTTGGCGCGGCGCAGGCGATGGCGGCTGTTTTCCGGCGCGGGCATCAATTCAAAAGCGCGCTCGATAAAAGTTTTACGCAACGCTGCGGGCAGCTTGTGATATGCCTCTGCAATGCGCATCGCCGCGTAACGCTCGTAGCCCGCGAAGCTTTCGTCGCCGCCGTCGCCGTTTAGTGCAACCGTGACGTGGCGGCGCGTTTCCCTCGCAACGTAGTAAGTCGGAATGGCGGACGAATCCGCGTAAGGCTCGCCGTAGTGCTCGACGAGCGTCGGCAAAACTTCGAGCGCATCGGGGCGAACGATGAATTCGTGATGATCCGCTCCAAAGTGTTCGGCAATGCGGCGCGCGTGATGCAGTTCGCTGAAATCCTGTTCCTCAAAGCCGATGGAAAAAGTTTTGACGGGCTGCGTCGATTCCTCGCTCATCAATGCGACGACGGCGGAGGAATCAATGCCGCCGGAAAGAAACGCGCCGAGCGGAACTTCCGAGATAAGGCGTATGCGCACGGCTTCGCGCAATAACTCGATGGCGCGCTTGCCCGCTTCTTCTTCATTGATTCGGAGTTTCGTATTGAAGTCGGGCAGCCAGTAGCGTTTGATCTCGACTGTGCCGTCCCGCTTGTAACGCAGTGTGTGTCCCGGCTCGAGTTTTTTGATTCCGCGAAAGGCCGTGTGCGGCGCAGGCACGCACATGAAAGAAAGATATTTATCAATCGCTTCGGTGTTCACTTCGCGGCTGATGTCCGGGTGTTTGAGCAGCGCGCTGAATTCCGAAGCGAAGATTAATTGATTGCCCACCTCCGCATAGAGCAAAGGCTTTTTGCCGACGCGGTCACGCGCTAAAAACAGTTCTTCGGCGCGTTCGTCCCAGATGGCAAAGGCGAACATGCCGCGCAAATAGGTCGGACACTCCGCGCCGTATTCTTCGTAGGCGTGGATAATCGCTTCCGTGTCGCTGTCCGTGTAGAACTTATGACCGAGTCGTTCGAGGCTCGCGCGTAGAGGTTGGTAGTTATAAATTTCGCCGTTGAAGACAGTCCACGCCGTGCGGTCTTCGTTGTGAATCGGCTGCTGTCCGCCGCTGATGTCGATAATGGCGAGCCGCCGCATTGCGAGACCGATGCGGCCTTTAACGTAAGCGCCTTCTTCGTCCGGCCCTCGGTGGCGAATCGCATCGCACATCTGCGTGAGCACGCCCACGTCCGCCGACTGCCCTTCGCGGCGCACAATGCCAACGATTCCACACACGTTTTTTAATTTCCCCGAAGCTGCGGGCTGCGGCTATTGCCCGCGAACGCCGCACGTTGTTTGGACAATTCGCTCTGCCGCTGCTTGTCTTCTCTTTTTTCGCGCACGATGGTGTAGCCGACGGCGACAAAAATAAAATAGAAAACGAGCAACTGCGAACGCTGGCGATAGGCCGTGCCGATATTGCCTTGAAACACGGAGTAGGAAAGGGAGAGCATCGTCGTGAAAAGGATAACGGGCAAAACCCGACGCAGTTTATACTTGATGGCAAACCACAGGCCGAGTATCAGCAGCGGAAACGATAACCACCAGACGATCATCTCCGGCAGCGTAATGCTCTGCCGCAAACTTGCCAACTGCCACGGGAACGGCGCGAACAAAAGATAAATCATGCCGACGGGAATCGCGCTCAGTGCGCCCGATGTGGTTGAAACGTCCACGTCTTTTCCGAAGCCTGTGTTGGCCGTCGAAACCATCCCGCTACGCTGGTGCTGTATGGCTTCGAGGTTAGCATAGTTATCGAGTTGCGAACTCGCCGTGCGCAGCACACCCAGATACGTCACAGCCAGTCCCATCATCATAACAATAAAGAATTGCCGCAGCACGCTCGTCGTCGTCGTCTTTTGCATTCCGATGGCAAAGCTTCCGACGATGGCGACCACCACCACATAAAACACGTAAAAGCGGAAATTGAGCACACAGATCAAAGCAAACAATAGCATCGCGAAATACTTAAGGCTCAAATGCTCGCCGAGCTTAAGCGTCGCAAGCATCGCCAGTGATAGAAAAAACACTATCGCGGCATCCTTTAAGCCCTGCGAAGACCACAGTATCAATGACGGATAAAAAGCGACAAAGAGCGCGGAGATGCGTGCGACCCTGCCGTTAGCGAACATATGCTGCGCGCACAAAAATATGACCGGCGCCGTCGCCGCGCCGATCACCGCATTGACCAACTGCACGGCGAGCATATTGCGGTCAATCAACCAGTAGATCGCGCCCACCATGTAATTCATTCCCCAACTGCCACCATTGCCCGCCCACTCCAGCGAATGATATGTCCATTCGCCGCGCCAGACCTTGAGCATCCCTTGACCGAGCGCGTCGTAGGTAAAGGCATCGCCGCCGAAGAACTCCTGCAAGTTAAATGAAAAGATGAGCGCGCTGACAAGCATTCTGGCAAGCAGCGCGAGAATAAAAATGCGCAGCAGGAATTCTCTATCTGTTTCGAGACGGGAAATCACAAGCACGGCAGGTACCGCCAAGACAAGACAAAGAACGACTGCCGACGCCCCATAGACGGGTACCAGCGCGGCGATAGCGCCGCTTAAAGCTAAAATTAAAACAATGAGAAGTGCGTTCATTAGCTTAAACGATAAAACAATCGAGAGATAAAGCGCCGCGAGTCATAAAGAAATGGCTTCCCGTAATGCTGCGGCGAGTTTGTCGGCCTGCGCCGCGACGGTATAGTGCTGCAAGGCGTAGCGGCGTCCGGCTTCGCCCATGCTCGCACGCAATTCCGCGTTCGACAAAAGCTGCGCGAGCGCATCACACCATTCTTTCTGTGTCGTCGCGCATAAATGTGTTTCGTTCGCCACGCCGATGTCCGCGCAAGCACCGACGGGCGTCACTACATAAGGAATTCCGACTGCCATGTATTGTATCGCTTTGAAGCCGGATTTGCCCGCCGCCCAAGGGCTTTCAACAAGCGGGTAAAGGCCGACATCGAACGATTGAAAGTCTGCGATTTCACGCTCCATGCTCCACGCCGAATTATCGACGGCCACGCCCGGCAGGTTTATCTTCTCGCGTCCCGCGCCGATCAATTTTAAGCGAAACGAATGAGTGCGCGCTAGCTGCTGCAATGCCGGAAAGATAGTTTCCAGATACTCGAAGGTTGAGTGCGTGCCGATCCAGCCGAGCACAGGCTCGTGAATTTCGTTTCGCTTGCTCTCCACCGCCGGACGAAACTGTTCCATATCGACGACTGTCGGAATCACTACCGAGCGCACGCCCTTGCTCTCCACATACTCTGCGATATTGCGATTGCCGCACGTGACAATCTTCGCCCAGCGAATCAAATCATCTGTCTTACCGAACCACTTGAGACGGCTCGCTAATCGCCCGTAAACAGGACTGACGTAGGAGAGATAAGTCGCGTCGTCCAGATCGAGCACCATCGGGCAATCGCCGAAACGCATCGAGAGCCATTCGATCACGGGCGGCCCGAACAGCATCGCTTCACGCTGCACCAGCAGCACATCGAAATCGCGCGCCCGCCATACATCGCCGAACCGCCGCCACCAAGCATCCAGCAAACCGACAGCCGTGCGCCACATTTCCTCCCGGCGATAGAGCGACGCGAACAGGCTCGAATCGAGAAACGGACGCACTTCCATTGTAATGCCGCGCGCGGCGAGCGGCGCAACAAACTGCGCGAGCCGGTAGCGCGTCGCGGCGGCCTCGACAGGATAAGTGGCTAAGGCTAAAACATTCACGCGATGGATTTCATGTCTTACTCGTTTAGCTAAAGTCAAAAGCAAGTCTTTCAAAAAGATAATACCCTAGTAAGGGATATTTTCACCAAACCACGCTTTCGTTTACCAGCATGATGTAGAGTTGGCGATGAAGCCTGCAGCTTGTTTACTGAACTCGAATGTTGCCTTTCAGCTTTCCTACAAGCTACGGCTAAGCTGGCGCCATTTACATTTCCTGAAAAGATATGCAGCGAGTGTCGTCAAAGAACCGCAGGATGGTTATAATAGCTTTGTTTGATATTGAATGCCGGAAATGTGTGTCGGGCAGTAGCATTTATGAGAGCACTGAAGAATTTAATTCGTGGGGCGCTTTACCGTTATGGTTGGGATACGCGTTGCCGTAATCTGGTTTCCGCACGGGCTGTTCGCGCAACCCTTGCAGCACGCAGTCCTGTGCCGCAAACGAGTCCCGCACTGCTTGACGTCGGGTGCGGCGAGCTTGGCGGGTTAGCGGCATTTCTGCCCGGCGTCAAGGTTATGGGCGTCGATTTAGCGCCGCCAGCGAAACCCATCGAGAACTTTACCTTTAAGACCGGCGATATTACGGCGTTGCCTTTTTCGGATCGCTCGTTTTCCGTAGTGAGTTGTATAGATGTATTGGAGCATCTGCCGCTGGAAGCTCGCAATCGAGCTACCAGAGAGTTACTGCGCGTTGCCGAATGCGCCGTGCTTATCGCCTGCCCGCACGGTTAAACGGCTCAAGCATGTGATGAAGAATTTCGACGCGCGAACGAAGCTCATGGCCGGGCATTACCGAGATGGGTTGGCGAACACCAAAGGCAGGCATATCCTGAAATATCCGAAGTGGCAGAACAGATGCGTCTCGCCGCCGCGGAATTGGGGCGCGCAATAAAATTGTCGCTTTCGTATTCCGAACCGGCTGCAGTGTGCCGTCTGGTACGAAGCGCTGCCGCGCGATCAAGCGTGCTTTACGCTGCCGTCAATCTCGCCTTCGGCGCGATCTTCGATTTGGTGCCGGAGCCGACAGCGAACAATAGCTACCGCGCGATTGTGTTAGCCGAGTTAGACGCTAGAGACGATAATCTGTTGATGGCTTCTGACTAGATTGACAGACTTTGGCGACGTTGGCTTATTCGGAAAATCGTAGCAGCAATGAAACTCGAAGGCTGAAGAGAATTTGCATCATTGCTCATTCGTCCAATCCGCCTTGTGCGCAATTAACATACGCTGTCAATGCAAGAACAAATTAAAAGACCATTGCGCGTGCTCTATATTGTTTATTGGGGAGCGAATGAGTCGTTAGGACAGTCGCTTGTGCTGCCTGCGATAACCAGATTAGCGATGCTGGGCGTCCGGCTAACGCTCGTTACTTTTGAGAAACCCGAAGATTTATCCAATCAAACGGAGATGATGAAAATTCGGGTTCTGCTTGAGCAACACGGAGTGCACTGGATACCGCTTCGTTATCACAAACGCCCGAAACTACCGGCGACAGCTTTCGATCTGTTACAAGGATGCGCGTATAGCATCGCAGCGCGCCTTCGTGCTCGTCCTGACATCATTCACGCGCGCACTTATATAAGCGGGTTGATCGGACTCGCGCTCGCGCCGCTTTTGCGCGTCAAGCTGGTTTATCATAACGAAGGTTTTTACCCGGACGAGCAGGTGGACGCAGGCGTGTGGAAGGAAAACTCGACGCCGCATCGCATCGCCAAATTTCTTGAACGCATGATGTATGAACAGGCTGACGGCATCATCGCATTATCGCATCAATCGAAGCGCGAAATAGAGGCATTGCCGAACATCAAGCGCAAAGCGATTCCGGTCATAGTGGTTCCGAGTTGCGTAGACTTGGAGCGCTTTCAGTGGCAACCCTCACCGCCGCCTTCGGAAAAGAAGATGGGTCTGGTTTATGTCGGCAACGTCGAAGGGCGCTACATGTTCAAGGCCGTCGCGCGCTTTGCGGGAATCGCTTATGGGGAAACCGCAGGAGTAAGTTTGCGCGTTCTGACACGCGCGACTCCGTCTCTGGTGGCCTCCATCATTCGCGCAGGCAAACTACCCGAAGAAGCTTGGTCGGTGGCGAGTGTGCCGCACGCAACAATTCCTATGGAATTAGCGCAGCAACAAGCCGGACTGCATTTCCTGCCGCGTGGTCTCAGCGAGCACAGCGGGTCGCCAACCAAAGTCGGCGAATACTGGGCATGTGGGCTGCCCGTAGTCATTACGCCCAATGCCGGAGATACAGAGCAAATTATTCGCCGCGAGCGGGTGGGCGTCGTCATCAGCGAGCATTCCGATGAAGCATACCGCCATGCCGTCGGCGAACTTCAGTCTTTATTGAAAGACCCGGATTTGCCGCAACGATGTCGGCACGCAGCCGAGACTCACTACGCGCTCGATCCTGCGTGTGCGCGTCAAGTTGCTCTTTACCGGAAAGTTCTCGGCGCTCCGACATCCAACTCATTACCCGCGCCACAGTAGTCAGACCACGCGCCGCACATAAGCGCCTATTTGTCGGCGTTTCGGGCGCGGCGGAAGTTTATCTTCGCAGAAGCATGTTTTATCTTTTGGATAAACTCGTATCCCACTAAAGCCTTCGCAGAGAGAGTCGCAAGTTTGGCGTCGAAGCCGGTTCTTTGCGTTGCGCGGAAAAGATAACCGAGCGCCTTTTTTTTGTTTCCGTCAAGGTAACTATGAATGGCGCAGAATTGATACGCATACCCGTCTAATGTTCTTATCTGATCTTCCGTCAATTCTATATTTTTTATGATCCAATCTCTGGCTAAAAGCTTTTTGTTAATGATAGCCTGATTATCACTTCGCATTGATCGGCCGGCGTGGTCAATTACCGAGACCGTGAATTCATCTCTTATGTAAATTCGATCACGAGCCAGATTTTGCACGAGGAACATCCAGTCTTCGAGGATAGCGTAGCTTCTGTCCTCTTCAAACAATTTAAGGTTCGGATTGCTTTTGTTGACGCACACCACAGAGCCGACGGGCGCGCCCTTCAGAAATAAATTCAATCCGTGCCAACCTTCCTTTATGTTTTGCAGGTCTGAAGATTGGGCATCTCCGTTGCGCAGGATGCGAAACTTCGTCGCCAGAAAATTTATGCCCGGATGAGTTTCGATGACTTCCATCAACGTGCGTAAGTGGTCGCTGTGCATCAAATCATCGGAATCTAAAAAAAGAACGTATTGCCCGAGTGCCTTTCTGAACCCGTGATTTCTCGCCGCACCTCTTTCCATGTTAGGTTGGCGAAAATACTTCACACGGGCGTCAGCAGCAAAACGTTCACGCATAACCTCCGCCGTGTTATCCGTGCTGCCGTCATCAATCACCAGCACTTCAAAGTCATCGAAGTCCTGTGCCAGAACCGATTCCACTGACTTGGCGATAAAGCTCGCACGATTAAAGGTGGGAATAACTACACTGAAGAAAGGCATCCGTCTACCTCGTAAAGGTTCTTAAAAATTTGATGCCCGACTTGCCGAGCAATTTCGAGCGGCGGTGCGGCGTTGCCAGACCGCGAAGTTTATAAAACTGTGGCTCATAATCCTTGACGAACATGGATATTCTCACGGTCTTTTTCATATCCAGATTGCCGTAATACCAAATGACTTGAAAATCCAGAAAATGAAGAAAAGCCTTTCGTATGTCCGCTGGCGAGAACCTTTTCGTCACGCGATAATAATCTCTTCCTTCGACATATAACTCCAATGCGCGCATGTGTTCAATCAAATCCGCCGTAAAATCGAACGAGCGCAAAACCTTGCTGAATACTTTCGCCCAGTCATAAGCGAAACGTATATTTTGCGCAACAGTTTTGCTTTCTCCGTGCAGGCGATAGCGAGAGAACACGTCGTCCACTTTCAGCATACAGTAATTCAAAGCTATCTTGACCATCAGATCGTAATCCATGCCGTAATGCAGCGATTCATCGAGCACGCCTTGCTCGTCGAGCACTCTTTTCTTGAAGAACGAGGACGGTTGCGGAAACGCCATGCCTGACAAGTACCGAACTTCCAGGTCATCGTCTTCGGCTCCTTTAATCAACTCTTTCGTTCCGTTTCCAAAAAGCACAGTACGGCCATGAATCAACGCCGCGTCATACTCATTAAAATATCGAGCAACGGTTTGTAATACATCCGGCAGAAACAAATCGTCGCTATTGAGCCATGTCACGATGTCGCCGGTGGCGCGCCGCAGTCCTTTATTAATCGCCTCGCTTTGCCCGCCGTCCGTCTCGCTCGTCCAGTAATCGATTTTGTGTTCGTATTTTTTAATGACTTCGAGCGTCGCATCCGTGCTGCCGCCGTCGATTACGATGTACTCTAGGTTCGGATAATTTTGATCGAGAATAGAGTTGATGGTTTCCTCTATCAAATGGCCTTGATTAAAGGAAGGCGTGACGACGGTGATGCGCGGAAGATTCATTGTTGAGCGATGGATACGACTTTTTGCGAAATCGCTGCCTTAAGAGCAACGAGACACACGCAGATCAGCGTGTGTCAGCCTTAGTGGATCAACGCGCGCTGGCTGCGCTGGTTGATTCGTACCAATCAACGGTGCGGCGCAATCCTTCTTCGAGCGATGTACGCGCGCTAAAACCGAACTTTTCGCGTGCGCGAGAGACATCCAGAGAGCGGCGCGGCTGGCCGTCCGGCCTGTTAGTCTGCCATTTAATTTCACCCTCGAAGTTTGTCAAGCGAACGATCAATTCGACAAGGTCTTTGATCGTTATCTCGCGCCCCGTGCCGAGGTTGACCGGCTCGCTTTCATTGTAGTGTCGGGCAGCGGAAAGAATGCCGTCGGCGCAATCTTCGACGTACAGAAATTCGCGCGAAGCATCGCCCGATCCCCACACTTCTATAAACGATTGATTCGCGCGGCGCGCTTCGACGCATTTGCGTATCAAGGCCGGGATAACGTGTGAAGTTTCCAGATCGAAATTATCGCCGGGGCCGTAAAGATTCGCCGGAAGCAAATAGATCGCGTTATAGCCGTACTGCTCGCGGTAGGCTTGCGCCTGCACGAGCATCATCTTTTTGGCGAGGCCGTAGGGCGCGTTGGTTTCCTCCGGGTAGCCAATCCACAAATCATCTTCCTTAAACGGCACGGGCATAAATTTCGGGTACGCGCAAACGGTGCCGAGCGCAACGAATTTCTTCACTTCGCGCAAGCGTGATTGCTCGATAAGCTGCGTGCCCATCATCAGATTTTCGTAAAAGAAGCGTCCCGGATTTTTTTGATTATGCCCGATGCCGCCCACCACCGCCGCCAGATGAATGACCATTTCGGGCTTCGCGTCGTCCAGAAACTTCGCCACACCCGTAGCCTGCACGAGATCATAATCATGGCTTCGCGGCACACAGATTTCTACGCCGTCCAGTTGCTTCAATCGCTGCACGAGATGGCGTCCGAGAAAACCGTTGCCGCCCGTCACCGCAATCCGTTTATACGGAAACTCTGTTGCTGAAATTTGCATGTCTATCGTTTCACCTGAAACACGAATTTTGAAATCCCGAAAAGCGCGCCCGATTTACCGCATCGCAATTTGCGCGCGAAGCAAGCGGAGAAACAAAGCACGCGCCGCCGCCACTTGCTCAAAAGCTTCGTCTTCGTTATGTTATCAAACTCGAAAAACGTCGCGGCAATGCACATAGCACACTCAATCAAAGATTGTTATGCAACGTCGCGCTCGAACGCATAACATTTAACATACAGGATTTTCTTTATATGACCAAACGCGCATTGATTACAGGCATCACGGGACAGGACGGCTCGTTTCTGACAGAGCTTCTGCTCGAAAAGGGCTACGACGTGTACGGCGTTATTCGCCGCGCTTCATCCTTCAACACGGAGCGCATCGACCATCTTTACCAAGACCCGCATGAACAAGGCACGCGCCTCCGCTTAGTTTACGGCGACCTCAACGATTCGAGTTCGCTGAACACCATCCTGCGGCAAATCGAGCCGGACGAAATCTATAACTTGGGCGCGCAATCGCACGTTCGCGTCAGCTTCGACGTGCCTGAATACACGGGCGAAGTAACGGGACTCGGCACCGTCCGCATTCTCGAAGCGATCCGCGAAGCGGGCATTCGCCCGAAGTTTTATCAGGCATCTTCATCGGAGCTTTACGGCAAAGTGATGGAAACGCCGCAAACGGAGACCACCCCTTTTTATCCGCGCTCGCCCTACGGCTGCGCCAAAGCTTACGCGTATTACATCACCGTCAACTACCGCGAAAGCTACAATATGTTCGCCTGCAACGGCATTCTCTTTAACCATGAATCCGAGCGGAGGGGCGAAACCTTCGTCTCACGAAAAATCACGCGCGCCGCGACACGTATCAAGCTAGGGCTGCAAGACAAGCTTTATCTCGGCAATCTGGACGCGCGCCGCGATTGGGGCTACGCCAAAGACTACGTCGAAGCGATGTGGCTGATGATGCAGACGGACGAGGCGGACGATTACGTGATTGCCACCGGCGAGACATATTCGATCAGGGATTTTCTCGATGAAGCATTCGGCGAACTCGAACTCGACTGGCAAAAGTACGTTGAGATTGACCCGCGTTATTACCGCCCGACGGAAGTCGATTTATTGCTCGGCGATGCGACGAAGGCGCGGCACAAGCTCGGCTGGAAACCGAAGGTGAGTTTCAAGGAACTCGTCCGCCTGATGGTCGCAAACGACTTAAAGCTTGCCGAACAAGAACAAGCGGCGCACGCATCACAAGGCAAAGAGACGGTGGCGAAGGCGCGTTGGGGCGCAAGCTAAGCGTCTCATTTTCGGTTAGCAAAGTTATCAACGACAGCTGTACCGGAGACCCTTTAATTTTTTACGATTCTCGCATTCTTATTCTAGTGTTTTTTACGTGACAAAGCCTACCTCGATGACACGGCGCGAAATTCTGCGCCTGTTCGCCATTAGTCCGGCGTTAATCAACGGTTCGCGCACAAGCGGCGCGGCGGATATGGTGCTCGCGCGCGACGGGCAGCCGACGGCAACGATTCTTGTCTCCGCATCGCCGACGAAAGATGAAACGCTCGCCACGCAGGAACTTCAAACCTATCTACGCAAAATCTCCGGCGCGACGCTTTCAATCTCGAACACGCCGCCAAACGATCAAGCAACCACGACGATTCGCGTAGGCGTTTACGGCACGGCTCCCGTCCGCGAATGGCGCGGCGAGAAACCGAAGCCGGACGGGTACGCCTTATCCGCGCGCGGCAATGCTGTGTGGATTGTCGGCGGCGACGTGCGCGGCGCGCGTTACGGCGTTTATGAATTTCTTGAAATGTTGGGCGTGCGCTGGTTCATGCCCACTGAGCTCGGCGAAGATGTTTTGGAAAAGCGCACGATTAAGCTCGCGGCCTTCGAGCGGCGCGGCGCTCCCGCGTTTCAAAATGTTTCGGGGCTTATCTGGGCGGGCGGCGCGGGCGCTGACGATTGGGAGCGGCACATGCGCGCGCAAGTCGGCAACGTCTCCGCCTTCTTCGGGCATAATTGGTCGAACATTATTCCGCCGACAGTTGAAACAAAGGCCGCGCATCCGACGTGGTTCGCCTTAAACAAAGGCGCGCGGATAGACCAACTCTGCTCGACGGAGCCGGACGTAATTCGTATCTCCATCGAAAAGGCGCGCGAGTTCTTCGATAAGAACCCGGACGCCGTGACGTTTTCAATCAGCCCGAACGACGGCGAAGACTTTTGCGAATGCGAGCGATGTCAGGCGCTCGATCGTTCCTACGGCGTAACCGACGGCACGCTCACAGACCGGTTTGTTCACTACGCTAATCAAGTGCTCGCGGAACTACGCAAGACGCACCCGACAAAACAAGTCGGCATCCTCGCCTACGTCAAACACACGCGCCCGCCCGTTTCCGCGCGTCCAGACCCAAACTTTGCGACGATCATCTGCCACACGCCTTGGGAGTTTTGCCACGTTCACGCGCTTGCCGATCCCGCGTGTTCGCCCAACAAGCGTTTTATGGAGTACGTTGCGGGCTGGACGAAAGTCTGCCGTCACGTCGGCGTCTATGATTACTACGGGCATTTTCACGCGTTCACGCCGTGGCCTATCTTGCACGACATACGCCGCGACATTCCGACGCTGCAACGCACGGGCGTCGAACGCTTCATGTCCGAAACGCAGCAGCACTGGGCGAATCAAGGCATCAATTTTTATCTCGCCGCAAAGCTGTTGTGGAACCCGCGAATTGATGCGGACGCGCTTTTAACGGAATACTACGAACGCTTTTACGGCAAGGCTGCCCAGCCTATGCGCCGCTATTGGGAGCGTTGGGAAGCGGCGATGATCGATACGGCAAGGTTCGGCGACGGCGGTTATATCTGGCAAATGATGTTCACGACGGAACTCGTCGCGGAGTGTGACAGTTACTTGAAAGAAGCCGAGCGGCGCGCGATGAATGATGGTGATAAAGTGCGGCGGCGCGTGGCATTCGCGCGCACTGGATTTCGCTTTACGGAAGCATGGACGCGTATGCAAACGCACGCGCGCAAACAGCAGTGGGCGCAGGCCGTGAGCGCGGGCGACGAAGCGATTCGCCGCATCGAAGAAACCGCCGGAACAGAACCGCAAGCCTTCTGGATATACCTCGCCAAATCGCAAACCGAAGCGACGATTGCCGAATACCGCAAAGCCGTCCCGAAAGATTAGACACAGAGATAGAAAAAGGTTAAAGCTAAAATCAAATCTCTTTTATATCTGCTTTACTCTGTGATTCTGTGTCTCTGTGGCAGAGTTTTCTTTGGTGCTTTTATAGTTCGACGAGGCGTCCGCCTTGCTTGATGGAAGATTGCGCGGCTTCGAGCAGGCGGACGACGCGCGCTCCCGAATGACCGTCTGTCAGCGGGCGACGCGCGGTTTCGATTGAATCCAAAAACTCTGTAACGACGCGGCTCAAGGCTTCGGTCGGGTCTAGCTTCGGCACCCACACGTCGCCCGTGCGATAGTTGATGAGCGTGCGGTAGGCGGCTTCCTTGTCGGCGTCCGTATCGTCGCGGCGATTAGTGGTCACGCCTTTATCGTAGACGCGGATTTTTTCAGTCGGCTCGATGTCGTCGTAAACGATCATCTGGCGGCTTCCGGCGATCAGCGTGCGGCGAATTTTGACGGGCGCGAGCCAGTTGAAATGAAAGTGCGCGATGAATTGATCGCTGAAGCGAAGCAGCACGTAAGCGATGTTTTCAATTCCCTCTTCGATATGGCAACTCCCGGTTGCGGAGACTGCTTCGGGCTGTCGCTCCAAAATGTAATCCATAATCGAAAGATCGTGCGGCGCTAAATCCCAGACAACGTTTGTGTCGCGTTGGAAAAGCCCCAGATTAATACGCACGGAATCGAAATAAAGAAGCTCACCGAGTTGGCCGCTTGCGACAATTTCTTTTATTTTGCGCACCGCGTCCGTGTAGATGAACGTGTGATCGACCATCAGGGTGAGCTTATTGTGTTCGGCGAGTTCGATTAGCTCATCTGCTTCGCGCACGCTTGCGGTGAAGGGCTTTTCCATGAGGACGTGCTTGCCCGCGCGCAAGGCATCGAGAGCTACTTTGTAATGAGTCGCAACGGGCGTGGCGATGACAACGGCATCGAGTTGCGTGTCGTCGAGAAGTTTCGTGTAATCCGCTGTTCGACGGGCGGAAGGGTAACGACGGTTCAAAGTTTCGAGCCGCTTCGTATCCAGATCGCACATCCAGCGCAGTTCAGCCGCTTCATTCTCCGCGAAATTACGCAATAGATTCGGCCCCCAGTAGCCGCAGCCGATCACGCCAATTGTCTTCGCTTGCATCCGAGATACCTTTTTACAGTTGATCGAAGAGCTTCGTCTTGCCTGAAAACGATTCGACTAAACTTTCGCTTTTGCTTTTCTAATGCTCTCGGCGACGTGTTGCATATGCTCGCCGGTTAATTCCGGGAACATCGGCAGCGAGAGCACGCGCGCCGCTTGTTTTTCCGCTTCCGGGAAATCGCCGCGCTTGTGATTGAGCGAAGCATACGCGGGCTGCAAATGAACAGGCACCGGATAGTGTATGCCCGTTTGCACGCCCGCTTCATTAAGGCTCTGTTGCAACTCTTCGCGCGCGCTCGTTTGCACTACGTAAAGATGATAAACGTGGCGTGCATACGGCATCTCGCGCGGCAGCACAAGCTCACTCTCCTTCAGCAATTCGCCGTAGCGCGCGGCATGTTCGCGCCGCAGATCGTTCCACTTATCGAGATGCGGAAGTTTCACATTGAGCACCGCGCCCTGAATTCCTTCGAGCCGTGAATTGTAGCCGACGATTTCGTGCCGGTATTTTTGTATTGAACCGTGATCTCGCAAAAGCCGCACTTGCCGCGCCACGTCTTCGTCGTTGGTCACGACCGCGCCGCCTTCGCCGTAAGCGCCCAAATTTTTGCCGGGATAAAAGCTGAAGCATCCGACGCGACCGAGCGCGCCGACGCGCTCGCCTTTGTAAAGGCTGCCGTGCGCCTGTGCCGCGTCTTCGATGACGAAGAGATTGCGGCGCGCGGCGATGTCGAAAATCGGATCGAGGTTCGCCGCCTGCCCGTAAAGATGCACAGGCATCACGGCGCGCGTGCGAGGTGTAATCGCGGCTTCGATTTTTGCAGGGTCGATGGTGTAGGAAACCGCGTCGGCATCGACGAAAACGGGAGTCGCGCCCGCTGTCGAAACGGCTTCGGCGCTAGCGAAAAAAGTATTGGCGGGAACGATCACTTCGTCGCCCGCTTTTATGCCGCACGCCGTCAATGCAAGCTGAAGCGCCGCCGTGCCGTTTGAAACACCGACACAGAATTTCGCGCCGACGTATTCGGCAAAGGCTGACTCGAAGGCTTCGACTTCGCGCCCGAGAATAAAGGCCGCGTTAGCGAGCACGCGCGCAATCGCGGTGTTTACTTCTTCTTTAATTGATTGATATTGCGCTTGAAGATCAACGAACGGAACGATCATAGCTTTAATGATAAAGACGCGTGATAAAAGGCGCGGCGGGAAAATGAAAAGAGCTTTTAAGGCTGCGGCGCGGCGCTTGTTTGTCGTTTGATGACGCGCGACGGATTGCCTGCGACGACGCTTCCGGCTGGCACATTTTTTGTGACCACAGCGCCCGCCCCGACAATGGCGCGCTCGCCTATTTCAAGGCCGCCGAGAATCACCGCGCCGGTTCCGATGCTTGCGCCGCGCCGCACATTCGTGCGCTCGACTTGCCAATCGGCTTCGGTTTGCAGCGCGCCGTCTTTGGTCGTCGCGCGCGGGTATTTGTCGTTGATGAAATTGACGCCGTGACCGATGAAGACTTCGTCTTCGATATGCACGCCTTCGCAAATAAAAGTGTGGCTGGAGACTTTGCAGTTGCGCCCAAGGCGCGCGCCCTTTTGGATTTCGACGAACGAGCCGATCCGGGTGTTGTCGCCGATTTCACAGCCGTATAGATTAACGAAATTGAAGATGCGGACATCGCGCCCGAGCACGACGTCCGCGCTGACAAGACAGTATTCGCCGCGCATCAATCCGTCGTCCCGCGCGCCGCGCCCGCGACATCTTCTGCCGCTGCCGCTTCATCGTCTTCGTCCGAAGAATAGTAGCTCGAATAATAACCGCCGTAATAATAATCCTGCGATTCGAGCTTGACGTTATTAAGAACGATGCCGAAGATATGCGCGCCGATGTCGAGCAATTGCTGGCGGGCGCGCCGCACTACCGCGCGCGAACTGCGCCCGCCGTGAACGACGAGCACGACGCCGTCAACCATCGTCGAAAGAATCGAAGCATCCGTAAAGGAAATTGTCGGAGGTGAATCGATGATGACGTGCGTGAAGCGCTCGGTGAGATGATTGAGCATCTTGCGCATTTCATCGGAGCCGAGCAGTTCAGCAGGGTTCGGCGGCACGGGGCCGGAAGTCAAAAGCTTCAGGTTCGGCAATTTGTCGTAAGACTGCAAAAGCGCATCGAGATTCGATTCGCCGGAAAGATAGTTGGTGACGCCCTGTGCATTGCCCGTGCCGAAGTGCGCGTGAAGGCGCGGGCGGCGCAAATCGCAATCGACGATGGCGACTTCGACGCCGGTTTGCGCAAGCATCACGGCGGTGTTGACGGCAGTCGTCGTTTTGCCTTCCGACGGCTGGCTGGAGGTGACGAGGATGCTGCGCGGCGGCTGTCCTGCGGAAGAAAGCAGCAGGGACGTGCGCAAGTGCCTGTAAGCTTCGGCAATCGGCGAGCGCACATCGTTGATTAAAGCGAGCGCCGTCGATTCGTTGCCGTCACCCCCGACTGCCGAACTTCGCCCGCGCAGATGCAAACGCTCGCTGCGGCTTGCCGGAATCAAGGCGAGCGTCGGCAAGTGTATGTAACGATCAATGTCGTCAACGGACTTGAGCGTATCGTCGAGATAATCGAGCAGGAAGGCGAGGCCGATGCCGCCCGCCAGCGACAACAGCAAGGCGATCAGAATATTGCGCGCACGCGGCGGCCCGATGGGTTCGCGCGGCAAACGGCTGTAATTGGCGACGCTGACGTTATTAGGCTTGTCGTTTTTTGTGATTATCAACTCTCGGTAGCGCTGTATGAGAGTGTTGTAATACTGTTTGTTGGTCTCCAAGTCTTGTTTGATGACACCGAGCTGAATTTGCGCCTGACTTTGCTGCGAAGTTTCGTTTTTGGCTTGGTTAAAATCGCGCCGAATGCTGTTTTCTTTTGCGAGTGCGGATTCGTAGTTCGATTTCAAAGATGAAATAATCTCGCGCGGCGCTTGATTCATGGAGCTTTCGATTTGTTTGATCTGCTCGTCGATTCTTTTAACGCCGGGCCACGCTGCCGTATAAGTCACTAGCAAATCGGCTCGCTTCGCTCTCAAATCGTCCATCTTCGCGCGCAACTCCTGCGTGCGCTTGTTCTCGAGCACTTCGGGAACGGCGTTCGGGTTCGGGTCGTTGGCGGCAGATTCATAACGCGCGCGGGCGTTTTTAGTAATACCTTCAGCGTCCAGTAATTGCCCGCTAAGTTTTGTCAAGCGCTCGGCAGGCAAGTTTCCGCCGGGCTGATCTGTGAGCGGCAGATTGTTACTCTTCGCATAGTTTAGCCGCTGTCCTTCGGCTTCCTTAATTTTATATTGCAGTTCGGCGATTTCTTTAGCGAGCAGCTGCGAAGATTTGTCCGCGCCGTTTGTTTCATGCTCGAAGTTATTGTAAACGAAGATGTCCGCCATCGTGTTGACGATCTTCTGCGCAAGCAGCGGGTCTGTGTGCTGATAATGCAAATTAACGAGGCTGGTTCCGACTTCCGGTTCAACCTTCAGATTCGCGGCAAGCGTATCTTCATACGGCTCCAAACCAGCTAATACTTCGGGTGATAACTGCTGACTTTCTATTTCCGAGCCGCTGACAACTGGCACTCCCGAACTGGCTGCCGGGGAGACGATGGCCGCAGGCTTTTTATCGCGCGCGAAAATGCGGCGTAGCGAAGAGGTAATCGTGGTTTGCGATTGGCCTTCCCAAAAGGCCGGATTGTTTTGCAAATCGAGCGTCAGAATAACTTGCCGCGCGAGCGCAGGATTTTCCAGCATCTTGAGCTTTGTATTCCAGTAGGCCGGATCGTTCTGCGCATTAATGACAATTCCTTGAGTTAGCACGCTCTGCGCTTTCGGTTCGATCTGTATCTGCGTCGTCGCTTGATAAATGTTCGGCGCGCGATAAGTTTGAATCATGACTAAGGTCGTCACGACAAGCACGAGCGTGAGAATCAGCCACTTGCGCTTGAGCACGACAGAGAGATATTCGCGCAGGTGCGTCGGCTCGATGGACGAAGAACCGTACTGCTTCGACTGCGGAATTCCGCCGCCGGTCAAAGGGCGTTCGAGGCCGCGCTCTCCGGCGGGCAGCGGCAGAAGTCGATCATTTTGAGACATCATAACTTTTGAACCTTAATTGCAAAACAGAAAATAAAGCATTATCGGGCGACTGATTATAATAACAGAGACGCGCTATGTAGCAAGCTTTAGCGCGGTGTTTTGCTTAACTAACGCTTCCTGCACGCAACTTTGTTTCAACGAAATTGTGTAAGGCTGCACGCCAGTCGGGAAGCGGAGCGAGACCGATATGTTCTGAGATGAGGCAATGCAGGCGCGAGTTGCGCGGGCGCGGCGCGGGACGCGGGAGCGAATCCATCGAAACAGTTTCGAGCCGCGAATCATCCATCCCCGCCGCCGCGAGCGCAGCGCGCGCAAATTCTTCAAAGCTCGCGCCCGCGCCCGCGTTGACTACATGATAGACGCCCGGCAAGTCGAGTTCCGCCAATTCACGAAGGCGCGCCGCAAGGTCTACGGCAGAGGTCGGCGTGCCATACGCATCACTGATTGCCTTCAACTGCGCGCCGCCCTTGTAGAGTTCGACGACGCGGCTCAAAAAATTTCGCCCGCCCGCGCCGAAAATCCAGCCCGTCCGCACGACGACGGTGCGCGCCGAAGCCGCCTGCGCGAGACGTTCGCCCGCGAGTTTGGACGCGCCGTAAACGCTCGTCGGACGCGGATCATCGCGTTGCGTGTAAAAGCCTTTTTTCGCTCCGTCGAAAACGTAATCAGTGGAGACTGTAATCAGAGATGCGCCGATTTCGCGGCTATGAATGGCGAGCAATTCGGGCGCGCGGGCGTTCGCCGCAAAAGCCTGTTCTGCATTTCCCTCGCAGCCGTCAACATCCGTCCACGCGGCGCAATTGATAATCGTCTCCGGGCGTTCGCGCTCGAAAACTGCTTTGATCGCCGCCGCATCCGTGACATCGAGCGCGCGCCGGTCATAGGCAAAAACTTCATCGCCCAGCACGCGGCACTGCTCCGCGACGGCGCGCGCCAGCATCCCGCTTGCTCCCGTCACCAGAACTCTCAATGCGCGCTTGCCTCCGCGCCGTACTGCCGCGCGTAAAATTCACGGTAAGCGCCGCTCTGCGCGCGCGCAATCCACTCCGGGTTCTGCGCGTACCACTCGATGGTTTTTTGCAATCCGCTTTCCCACGTTTCAAGTGGACGCCAGCCGAGTTCCGTTTCCGCCTTTGTCGGATCAATCGCATACCGCCGGTCATGTCCGGGACGATCCTTGACGTAACGAATCAGCGAAGCCGGTTTGCCGAGCGCGCGCAGTAGGCTTTCAATTACGTTCAGATTAGGGCGTTCGTTGCGCGCGCCGATGTTATAGACGGCTCCGGCACTGCCGTGTTCGAGCGCGAGCAAAATCGCGCGGCAGTGGTCGTCCACGTAAATCCAATCGCGCACATTTCTGCCGTCGCCGTAAACGGGCAGCACTTCATCGCGCAGAGCATTGGCGATAAAGAGCGGGATCAACTTTTCCGGGAACTGGCGCGGGCCGTAATTATTGCCGCATCTGGTAATCACCGTATCGAGACCGAAGGTGTGATGAGCGGCGCGCACGAAATGTTCCGCCGCCGCCTTCGATGCGGCATACGGGCTGTTCGGCTCATACGGCGAAGCCTCCGTGAAAAAAGCCGTTTCGTCTTCCGGGAGACTTCCCATTACTTCATCCGTCGAAACTTGCATGAAGCGCCGCACGCCGCGCTCGCGCGCCGCGTCCAAGAGCACCTGCGTACCCATCACATTCGTGCGCAAAAACTCGTCCGCCGACGCAATACTGCGGTCAACATGCGACTCCGCGGCAAAGTTAACAATCGCCTCCGTGCCTTCGGAAAGCGCGGCGCGCACAGCCTCGCGGTCGGCGATGTCGCCGCGCACAAATCGATAACGATGTTCGTCCAACCCTGCCAGATTATCTAGATTTCCGGCGTAGGTCAGCGCATCAAAATTCGTAATCGTCACTGTGGGCAACTCATCGAGCGCAAGCCTGATGAAAGCGGAACCGATAAAGCCTGCGCCGCCAGTAATAAAAATTTTAGACATCAAGTTATGTATTTAAGGATTGGATTGAGACCGGGGCAAACAAACGAAAAGTATATGATTGAGGCCGGAAGAGTGTCAAGAAATAAGGCCGTCTCTTCGTCATTCATCGCTACGGATAGGGAGTCGTCACGGTAACGCCAGTTTAAGATTCATCGGCTTGGAAGTTTGCATCTTTGCCTCAAAGAATTTTACCGCTCAACTTGACGCGCTTGTTGCTCCGCCGATAAACTTGGATGTTTTGCAAACGTGTAATTGAGATTTCCTGTATATCGACTTGTCGAAGCTGACCGAGTCGGCGCGAATTATTCGCAGCGGTCTTGTGAGGAGATGAATTTGATTAGCAAAGAAGGCGCGCGCTCATCTGAATCGGCGATGACTCGGGCAGGGTCATTTGAGGGTGCAGCCCCGGCGCGCGGCGTGTCCGTTTCCCTGCCTGACGATCCTTTGGTAACGATAAAGCCTAGTGACTCGTGGGTTGCGCTGGATTTACATAGTTTGTGGGCATATCGCGAACTGCTTTACTTTTTGATCTGGCGCGATCTCAAGGTGCGTTACAAACAAACGATTCTGGGCATCGCGTGGGTCGTTATGCAGCCGTTGCTGATTACGCTCATCTTCACGGTTTTTCTGGGCTTTCTGGTGCGCGTTCCTTCTGACGGCGTGCCTTACCCGTTATTTGTTTACATAGGCCTTTTGCCATGGACTTTTTTTTCGAGCGCGGTAACCAATAGCGGCAACAGTCTTGTCAGCAACGCTCACTTAATCACGAAGGTCTATTTTCCGCGCCTGCTTGTTCCGGCCTCGGCAGTCGGAGCGCGCCTGATGGATTTCGGAATCGCCTTTGTGCTGCTTGGAGTACTGATGGCTTACTACCGCGTCGCGCCGACACGCAATATTATCGCGTTGCCGGGATTAATCGTCCTCGTTACTCTGTTTGCTCTCGGCTGCGGCATGTTGATCTCCGCTCTAAACGTCAAGTACAGAGACATAGGCATTATGATACCGGTGTTGATGCAGCTCTGGATGTTCGTTTCGCCGGTCGTGTATCCGCAGAGCATTGTGCCGCCAAAGTGGCAAACTCTTTACGCGTTTAATCCGCTGGTCGGCATCATCAGCGGCTTTCGCGCGGCGGTGCTCGGCGAAGCATTCAATTCAACGGCACTGATAATTTCCGTCCTTGTCACGTTCGCCCTACTCGCTTATTCCGCATACATGTTCCGGCGAGTGGAAAAAAGTTTTGCCGACGTTGTCTAAAACCCTAGATGAAACCGATTATTAAAGCCGAAAAAGTAGCCAAGCAATATCGTATCGGCGCGCAGGAAGCTTCCTATCAAACGTTGCGTGATACGATTGTCGGAGCCGTTAAAAGCCCGCTCCGGCGATTGCGTCGGGGCGGTGCATCATCAACCGCCGAGCATGTGTGGGCGCTCAAGGACGTGAGCTTCGAGATTGAACCGGGCGAAGTTGTCGGCTTTATCGGGCGCAACGGCGCGGGCAAATCGACGCTCTTGAAAATCCTTTCGCGCATCACGGAGCCAACCATCGGACAGGTAGAACTTTACGGGCGCATCGGCAGTCTTTTGGAAGTCGGCACGGGTTTTCACCCGGAGTTGACGGGGCGCGAGAATCTGTTTCTCAACGGCGCAATTCTCGGCATGAAACGCGAAGAAATAAAACGCAAGTTCGACGAAATCGTAGCGTTCTCCGAAATAGAAAAATTCATCGACACGCCCGTCAAACATTATTCGAGCGGGATGTATTTGCGGCTCGCTTTTTCCGTCGCCGTCCATTTAGAGCCAGAGGTATTGATACTCGACGAAGTTCTCGCCGTCGGCGATTCATCTTTTCAAATCAAGTGCTTCAACAAAATGCAGGATATTCGTCGTGATGGACGAACGATCCTCTTCGTCTCGCACAACATGCAAGCCATCACGCGCCTGTGCAAACGCGCCATCTATCTTTCGGAAGGCCGCGTGCTCGACGATGGCCCGGCGCAAGAGGTTGTCACTCGTTACCTTAGTTCCCGGCTAAAAACTTCTGCCGAGCGAACGTGGCCGGACATTAACGAAGCGCCGGGTGACGAAGTCGCGCGGCTGATTGCCGTCCGCGTGCGCACAAAAGACGGGCGTATCACAGATACGATCAACATAAGGCAGTCCGTCGGCATCGAGATGGAGTTTGAAGTTTTCGAGGCCGGACATAAGCTGGTGCCGACCATGGCTTTTAATAACGAGGAAGACTTTCTTATTTTTCTGACACACGACTCTGATCCCACGTGGCGGCACAAACCTCGCCCGGCGGGACGCTTTACCAGCACAGTCTGGGTTCCAGGAGACTTCTTCTCGGAAGGAACCCTGAAGGTCGGAGTTGCCATCAGCGCTCATGAACCGGTTGCTATTCACGCCCATGTAGCAGACGCCGTGACCTTTCAAGTTATTGATAATCTTGACCCGGACTCGGCGCGCGGGAATTATACGGGAGCGATACCGGGCATCATCAGGCCGCTTTTGCCATGGACGACGCAGTTCAATTCCCGCACGGAGAAGGTTGAAAGTTCAACCTTTGAAGAGGTTCCATTATGAAGGTTGTTATTCTGGCGGGCGGTCTCGGCACAAGATTAGCCGAGGAAACGGAAATCACGCCGAAGCCAATGGTGGAAATCGGCGGGCGTCCGATTCTCTGGCACATCATGCAGCATTACGCGCATTACGGTTTCAAGGAATTCTTCATCGCACTGGGCTACAAAGGCGAAGTCATTAAGCGCTACTTTTTAGATTATTACAGCTTGAACGGCAGCATGACGATTGATCTCGCCAGCGGCGAATTACGCGCACATGAAAGAGAAACCGAAGGCTGGACAGTGCATTTAATAGACACGGGTTTTCAAACGAGCACGGGCGGACGCGTCAAGCGGCTCGAACAGTGGCTGAAGGACGACACGTTTATGGTCACTTACGGCGACGGCGTCTGCGATGTGAATTTGCGTGATTTGCTTGAATTCCATCGCGCGCATGGCCGCGCCGCAACGGCCACCGCCGTTCGCCCGCCTGCCCGTTTCGGCGGTCTGGTTTTCGATGGCGATATGGTCACTGAATTCACAGAGAAGCCACAGATCGGCGAAGGCTGGATTAATGGCGGCTTTCTGGTTTTCGAGCCGGAGCTTTTCAAATATCTCGAAGGAGACCATAGCAGTCTCGAAGCGGATGCGCTCGAACATCTGGCTGCTGACAGGCGACTAGCGGCTTACCGCCACGATGGGTTTTGGCAGTGCATGGATACGTTGCGCGACAAGCGTTTGCTGGAAGGTTTGTGGCAGGAAGGGCGCGCGCCGTGGAAAGTATGGGAGTGAAAAAGAATTTCTGGCTTGACCGTCCAACGTTTGTGACGGGCGCGACAGGGCTTGTCGGCGGATGGCTCGTGCGCCGCCTTGTTGAAGCGGGCGCGGACGTGGTGTGTCTGGTGCGCGATTGGATTCCGCAAAGCGAATTGATGCGCGCGGGTCTTGTCGATAAAATTAAAGTCGTGCGCGGCGACGTGTGCGATCAATCGTTGATGGAAAGAACGCTCGGCGAGTATGAGGTTGACACGATTATTCATCTCGCCGCGCAAACCATTGTCGGCGTCGCCAACCGCAATCCCGTTTCTACCTTCGAGGCCAACATCGCAGGCACTTGGTCTTTGCTCGAAGCCGCGCGGCGCAGCCCGACGGTGAAGCAAATCGTCGTCGCTTCATCCGACAAAGCGTATGGCGATCACGAAATTTTGCCGTACAGCGAAGACGCGCCGTTGCAGGGCAAACATCCTTACGATGTCAGCAAATCGTGCGCCGATTTAATCGCACAGGCTTACGGCAAGACTTACAATCTTCCGGTTGCGATCACGCGTTGCGGAAACTTTTACGGCGGCGGCGATCTTAACTGGAATCGCATCGTGCCGGGTACAATCCGTTCCGTGCTGCGCGGGCAACGCCCCGTCATTCGTTCGGACGGGCAGTATGTGCGCGATTATTTCTACGTCGAGGATGGAGCGGTCGCCAACATGGTGCTCGCCGAAGGACTTGCGGATAAGCCGGAGTTGCGCGGGCAGGGATTTAATTTCTCGAACGAGATTCAGGTGACGGTGATCGAACTCGTGCGGCGCATTCTCGAATTAATGAATTCAGACCTTGAGCCGGATGTGCGCAACGAAGCGACGAATGAAATACGCCATCAATACTTAAGCGCCGCCAAAGCGAAATCGATGCTTGAGTGGCAGCCACACTTTACTTTGGACGAAGGATTGCGCCGGACAATCGATTGGTACAAATCTTTCTTTGAACATTCTTTATGACTGATATGCAATTCGCCGCCGCTGCTACTACTACTGTCACCGATGCCGTCGCCGCGTGCCGGTCATGCAGCATACGCGGACTACGCACCGTTCTTTCGCTCGGTCAAACGCCGCTGGCAAATGCACTCTTAACGAATGCGCAACTCGCCGAACCTGAAGAAACTTATCCGCTCGATCTGGCTTTTTGTTCGCACTGCACTCTCGCGCAGATTACGGAAACCGTGCCGCCGGAAAAACTGTTCAGCGAGTATTTTTATCTTTCGTCATTCTCCGACACGATGCTTCGTCATGCACAGCAGCTTGTCAAAACTTTGATTCCGGCGCGCGCCCTTAACGGTGAGAGTCTGGTGATGGAGATTGCGAGCAACGACGGCTACTTGCTGCAATACTACAAACAAGCGGGCGTTCCCGTGCTCGGCATCGAACCGGCGACGAACATCGCGCGTGTCGCCGAAGAACACGGCATTCCGACGCTCTGCGAATTCTTCGGCGAGTCGTTGGCCGAAAAACTCAAAAATGAGGGACAGCGCGCAGACGTTATTCACGCCAACAATGTGCTGGCGCACGTCGCAGACTTGAACGGCTTTGTGCGCGGCGTCGAATTGTTGTTGAAGGCTGACGGGATCGCCGTTATCGAAGTGCCGTATGTCAAAGACATGATTGACCGTTGCGAATTCGACACGATTTATCATGAGCACCTGTGTTACTTTTCGCTGACGGCGCTCGATGTGCTTTTTCGACGTCACGGCTTAATTATTCAAGACGTCGAGCGCTTGGATATTCACGGCGGTTCGCTACTCGTCACTGCCTGTAAAAAAGGCGCAGCGGAAAACGCAGAACAATCGACGGCTGTGCGCGAACTACTCCGGGAAGAAGCGGCGTGGGGCGTTCGGGAAGAAAGTTTCTATCTCGGCTTCGCGGCGAAGGTCGAAAGCCTGCGCGCTAATCTGCTCGCCTTGTTGCGCGACTTGAAGGCGCAGGGCAAACGCATCGCTGTTTACGGCGCGTCGGCCAAAGGCAGCACGTTGCTTAATTACTTCGGCATCAATCACGAGACGCTCGATTTCGTCGTGGATCGCAGCACCGTCAAGCAGGGACACTACACGCCAGGGACGCACTTGCCTATTTACGCGCCGGAGAAATTGCTGGAGGCGATGCCCGATTATGTGCTGCTGCTCACATGGAATTTCGCAGACGAGATATTGCAGCAACAATCGGAATATCGAAGTCGGGGCGGACACTTTATCGTGCCGATCCCGGAGTTGCGCGTCGTCTAAAAGCATAGACGATAGACGAAGGCATTGACTGTTTTCTTCGATGGATAAGCTGTGATTTTCACTGAAACGAAATTAAAGGGCGCGTTCATCGTCGAACCCGAAAGGCTGGCGGACGAACGCGGATTCTTCGCGCGTAGCTGGTCGGCGCGTGAGTTTGCGCAGCGCGGCATTGATTCGCGGCTTGTCGAATGCAACATCTCATTCAATAAAAAAAAAGGGACGTTGCGCGGAATGCACTTTCAAACAGCGCCGCACGCACAGGCTAAACTGGTGCGCTGCACGATGGGCGCAATCTACGACGTGATAATTGATTTGCGTCCCGCTTCGCAGACTTTCAGGCAATGGATCGCGGCGGAATTAAGCGCCGCCAACGGGCGCATGTTATTTGTCCCGGAAGAATTTGCACACGGCTTTCAAACGCTCGAAGGCAACACGGAAGTTTTTTATCAAATGGCGGAATACTACGCGCCCGAATCGGGGAGCGGTGTTCGTTGGAACGATCCGGCATTCGGCATCGAGTGGCCGCCGGATGAGCGCATTATTATTGACAGAGATCAACAGTATCCAGACTTCGTTTTATGAAAAGGGTTTTGCTCACGGGCGCAACCGGCTTCGTTGGTCGTCACTGTCTCGCTCCGCTACACGCGCGCGGTTATGAAGTTCATGCCGTTTCATCGCGCGCGCCGCAGGAATCCTTTTCGCATGTGCGCTGGCATCAGGCGGACTTATTGGATGCCGGACGAGTAGCGGAGTTAATGGCGAATGTGCGCCCGACGCATTTGTTGCATCTGGCGTGGTACGCTGTGCCGGGCAAGTATTGGACTTCGCTGGAAAACATTCGATGGGTGCAAGCGAGCTTAGAACTGCTTCGCGCGTTCGCGGAATACGAAGGAAAGCGCGTTGTCGTTGCCGGTTCTTGCGCCGAGTATGATTGGCGATACGGTTACTGTTCGGAAAAGTTGACGCCGCTCGCGCCGTCAACCTTGTACGGCGTGTGCAAGCTTTCTTTAGGAAACATTGTCGAAGCATTCGCGGCGCAAACAGGATTGAGCGCGGCATGGGGACGCATCTTTTTTCTTTACGGCCCGCATGAATATCCCGAACGGCTGGTTGCATCCGTGATTCGCTCGCTGATACAAAACGAACCGGCGCGTTGTTCGCACGGCAAACAGATCAGAGATTTCCTTCATGTGCAGGATGCCGCCGATGCTTTCGTCGCATTACTGGAAAGCGACGCAATCGGCGCGGTGAACATCGCTTCAGGGCGTCCCGTCGCGCTGGCACAGGTCATCGAAACCATCGCCCATCAACTCGAACGGCGCGACTTGATTCGACTCGGCGCGATTCCTGCTCCCGCTGATGAAGCGCCTTTGCTGGTGGCTGACGCGCGGCGCTTGAATACTGAAGTGGGATGGCTGCCAAAGTATGACCTGGCCACGGGACTTGACGATACTATCGGATGGTGGCAAAAACATTTAACGCAATCGCAAGGAGTCGGATTATCTGCAATCTAACTTTGCGGCTTCAGTAATAACATTAAATTAAAGATTGGGATGGTGCTTATGAACGTGCGTGCACAGGTCGGTCAGGTCAAGGAGTGGTTTAGGCAGAGTTACTCCGGCAAGCTTGACAGTATTTCTGCTATTAAACAACGCAACGCCGAATTTGACCGTTTGCGCGATAGTATCCGGCAATCGGGCACTGATAGTTTGTCTCACTTCGGAAACGAATATACGCATGAGGGCGGGCTGTCTTTACAACAGAACCCGGACGAGTTTGCCTCGTTGTGCCTTTATCTAAAGGAGCATCGCCCTTACACAAACTATATGGAAATAGGCTCTGCGAGTGGCGGGACGTGTCTTGTTCTTTGCCGCGAGGTCGGCTTTACGAACATCATCAGCGTGGATGACGGAAGCCATCCGAGAGCGCCCGAACAAAAGAAGAACTTTAGCCAGTTACCGAATTTCAAGCAGTTTCTCGGCGACAGCCATTCTGCGGCGGCCAAGAGTTTTCTTGAAAGCAATCTCGAAGGCAAGCTGGACGTCGCATTCATCGACGGCGACCACAGCTACGAAGGTGTGTGGCAGGATGTGGAACTCACGTTGCCTTTTTGTCGTCCGGGAACACTCGTTATCTTCCACGATACAATTGCCTGCGATGGCGTCCAGAAAACGTGGCAGAGATGCGCGGAAGAGAAACTTCTTAAACCGCTTGCGGAATACATCGGCGACGACAGGCCGCTCGGCATCGGCATCGGTTCAGTTATATAGACAAGGCAACGACGGATGCCAGATATTTGCGTTGCCCATTTGGTTCGGGAGCAGAACGGAACAGAGCCGTTGCAGGCGTTTCTCAAGTCCTACGCGGAGCATCCGGCTGGAATAAAACATAAACTTTTAATTATTTTCAAAGGATTCAAGCAAGAACAGCATTCAGCCGCCTATCACCCTCTACTAAATAATGTTTCCTATGAGTCATTGCATGTGCCGGATCGCGGCTTTGATTTAGGCTCTTACTTTACTGCGGCGCAAAAATTCGGCAACGAGTATTTTTGCTTTCTCAATTCTCACAGCACAATTCTGGGCGAACACTGGCTGGCAAAGATGCACGAACATATAACGCGCTCTGGCGTCGGCGTCGTGAGCGCGGCAGGAAACTGTGAGAGCCATTACACAAGCGTGTTGAATGCGATTCATCCAGCGACAGACCGTTTTTTTATGAATCGCTTTATCAAAAATTACGCGAAACGGCGCGTGCTGGCGAAGGCAAGACTGGAATTCGATCCATACCCGAATTATCACATTCGCACCAATGCTTTTATGCTCGCGCGCGAAACTATGCTTAAACTCGAGGCCGGGCCGTTTCATACTAAAATGGATTGCTACAAATTCGAGAGCGGCAAAAGGGGTCTGACGCGCCAACTGGCCGACATGAATTTGCGTGCGTTGGTAGTCGGGCGCGATGGCAATGCTTACGAGAAAGAAGAGTGGTTCGAGAGCGCCACGTTCAGAAGCGGCGAGCAACGCAATTTGCTGGTCGCCGACAATCAGACGCGCGATTACGAGCAGGCCGATTCTGCGCGCCGCGAGATGTTGACACAAATGTCTTGGGGAACGCGCTGATAATCCACCCTTAGTAGCTGTATAACAATGCTCCATGCCGTTACTACGGGGGCATTGGATTTATTTATGCCACGTGAAAGTAAAGATGACAGCCGAACGAACGGTCAACCGGCGGTTAGCATCGGGATGCCGGTTTACAACGGCGAGCGATACCTGCGCGCGGCAATTGATTCCCTGCTGGCACAGGATTATTCCGATTTCGAGTTGACGATTTCGGACAACGCATCCGAAGACAAAACCGAAGCGATTTGCCGCGAGTATGCCGCGCGTGACCCGCGCATCAGATATTATCGCGCAGAAAAAAACATGGGCGCGGTCTGGAATTTCAATCGCGTTTTCGAGTTGTCGCGCGGTGAATATTTTATGTGGGCGGCGTTCGATGATCTGCGCGATCCGCAATACATAGAGCAATGTGTTAATGCCCTTGAGAAACATCCCGCCGCCGTGCTGTGCTGCACAGACGTTCAGGTTATAGATGAAGAAGGCCGGGAAGTGGACGAATCTATCGTATCTCGCGGTATCAGGCCTATCGGAGCGACGAGACGGGAACGTGTGAGCGCACTGGCGCGGGCAATATTTTGGTATGATATATACGGATTGATACGCAGCCGCGCGCTTGCACAAACGAGGATGGCGCTGCCCGTGTGGGGCTTCGATGTAATTTTAGTGTTGGAATTATGCTTGCTCGGCGAAGTCATAGCCATACCGAAAAAGCTGTTTTTATACCGATTTTTCCTGAAGAAGACTAATGAAGATTTGGCAAAGAGTATCGTCCCGACAATTGCCGAGCATCGCGCGGCCTCCGCAAGCTGGAGTTTCTTTGCGTTGGAAATGGCTCGAAGCGTCTGGCTCGCGCCGCTGCGATTTTCAGAAAAGATTAAATTGCTTTGGCTACTTCTGACAGAACTTTGTTTAGGCAACCCGTTGGTCAGAAGAAATATCGGACATGAGAAAATCACCGCGCATTTGAATGAGGCGTTACGGGGCAAAAGGTACGGTCTGCTGGCAGGGCTATTATCAATTTCCAGTTTCGTATTTTTGGCAGATACCGTAAACAATGTAATCAACATCATTCGACATAATCGCGTCATGGACTCCGCCCGCTACCGGAGCGGGAAAGCGTGGAAAAGGCTATTTCATATCATCTAAACAGCGCGGATATAACTTCATGCACTGGCTCTTTGAAGTGAGCAATGTCGCCCGTTTAAGTTGCACCCATCTTTTTTAGTCTTCCTAGAACAACACGCTGATCGCAATAAGAATGACGTGCGCATTGCCATTAACATAGACGGTCAGTTCAACAGCATGAGCGGCATTCAGCAGTACGTCGATAGTTTGCTGAATGCCCTTTATGACAGCAAAACGCCGCACGACATTACAGCATTCACGCCGGGACTTGGTTCGATGGCGCTTTTGCGGCAACAGTCTGCGCATGAAGGATGGTTTGCATGGCGAGACAATAAACGCGCGCGCGTGGAGACGGCTGGCAGCGCCTTTCAATTAACGGAGAGTCCGGTCTTCAGAAATAGCGCTTTGTTACGTTACCTCGCCGAAAGAATAGATTGGCGAGTTATCGCTCCGGCAAAGCGCCGCACCTTCGCGCGCAGAGTGCAAGCGGCAAGTCGTAAATATGATTTATTGCATACGCCGTCTCCGGCAACACTTCATTTTGAAATTTGTCGCGCCCGGTATAATGTCGTTACGATATACGATCTGACGACGAGAATTTGCCCCTGGGCTCATAGCCCCGACAACATCGCCATTTGGGAACGGCTGTTCGATTATGCACAGAAACATTGCGCACGGATTATCACGATTTCGGAAGCGTCCAAGCGCGACATCGTTGAGCATCTGGGAATACCCGAAGACCGCGTTGACGTCACATACCCGGCGGCTAAAGCGGCGACACGTCTTGTCGATGATGAACATGGGCGGCGCGAGTCTTTAAGCGCAGTGGGCGTTGCCGACACGCCATTTGTTTTGTATGCGGGAACGCTTGAACCCAGAAAAAATTTAGAAGTGTTAATAAGAGCTTTTAGTTCGACGATAAATGAAGACCGCGTTCTTCCGCACAAACTCGTGCTGGCGGGTGGAAGCATTAGTCAATACGACCACAAGCTGCTTCGGCTGGCGCAAGAATTAGGAATTGCAGAGCGAGTAGTAACGACCGGGTTTGTTTCAAATCATTTGATGAACGCATTGATGTCTGCGTGCGATGCTTTCGTGTATGTATCTCAATATGAAGGGTTCGGCTTGCCGCCGTTGGAGGCGATGGTCTGCGGCGCACCCGTAATCACGTCCGATGTTTCCAGTTTGCCGGAGGTAGTCGGAGGCGCAGGCATACAGGTATCGCCGACGAACACAGAGCAAATAGCGGCCGCCATTCATCTCTTACTAACAAATGCAAACGAGAATGCGCGCCGCAGAAAACTGTCCGTCGAACGCGCCGAACACTTTACATGGGAACGCACCGCAGCCTTGACGTTACGCTCTTATGAGGCGGCAGTGTCATAAGTCGCCTGCTAAGGTTTATGACTGTCGTTCCGACCGCAGGCGCGTGTATAGTTTCAAGTATGTTTAGGTTTGCGCGATGAATAAAGATGAGTAAAAAGGCTTTAATTACAGGCATCACGGGGCAGGACGGCAGCCATCTGGCGGAGTTATTGCTGAGTCATGGCTACGAAGTGCATGGGCTTGTGCGGCGCGTCGGGATGGAAGACCCAGAGCGCAGGTTCGGGCGCATCGCGCATTTGCTTGACCGCTTGCATCTTCACGCTGCGAGTCTCGAAAGCTACTCAAGCCTTTTTCATGTCATCAGTCGCCATGAATTCGATGAGTGTTATCATCTGGCGGCGCAGAGCTTTGTCGCAGAGAGCTTCTCGGACGGCTTTTCGACGCTGAATATCAACATCAACGGCACGCACCACATGCTTGCGGCGCTCAAGGAATTGCGTCCGAACTGCCGTTTCTATTTCGCCGGGTCGAGCGAGATGTTCGGCAAAGTGCGCGAAACGCCGCAACGCGAAACCACTCCGTTTCACCCACGCTCGCCTTATGGCATCAGCAAAGTCGCAGGCTTCGAGTTGACGAGAAATTACCGCGAAGCCTACGGCATGTTCTGCGCGAGCGGCATTTTGTTTAATCACGAAGGGCCGCGACGCGGCTATGAATTCGTCACCAGAAAAATTACGAGCACGGCAGCGCGCATCAAACTCGGGCTTGCGACGGAACTGCGGCTCGGCAATCTCGAAGCGCAACGCGATTGGGGACACGCCGCCGATTATGTGCAGGCGATGTACTCGATGCTGCAGCAAACGGAGCCGGATGATTTCGTTGTCGCGAGCGGAGAATCACGCACGGTGCGCGAGTTTTGCGAACGAGTCTTTGCCGAAGTCGAACTCGATTACCGCGATTATGTCAAAGTAGATGAAAGATTTTATCGCCCGGCGGAAGTCGATTTGCTCGTCGGCGACGCATCGAAGGCGCGCCGTGTGCTCGACTGGCAACCGCGCCATACGTTCGCGGAGATGATTACGGAAATGGTTCAAGCCGATTTGAAGGCAATCGGTGCTTCGACGCAACTTCATTGCGGGCAGTCATCGTGAAAATTGCGGTCTGGCACAATTTGCCGAGCGGCGGCGGCAAGCGCGCGCTCTACGACCACGTTAAAGGACTTATCGCGCGCGGTCACACATTGGAAGCATGGTGTCCGCCCACCGCAGACCAAACCTATTTGCCGCTCGGCGAATTAATCACAGAACACGTCGTTCCCTTTTCTTACAGCCCGCGAACGACGAAGAATCGCGCGTCTGAAATCGCCGCTCTATATCTCGATGTGGCGGATAAGATTGCGGCGATGGATGAACACTGTCGGCGCTGCGCAGAGGAAATCAATCGAGGCGGCTTCGATCTGCTCTTTGCCAATTCATGCTGGATACAGGCCGTCACGTCCATCGGTCACAGCGTCAACATCCCGAAAGTTTTGTACCTTCAAGAACCTTTTCGATGGTTGTACGAAGCCAACCCGGAGCTGCCATGGATTGCTGCGCCGAAAGTGAAAAACATCTGGCAGCCCGGCAATCTTAAAAGATTTCCGCGCGACTTGATGCAGCTGCAGGGCTTGCGCGTGCGGGCGCGCGAAGAAGCGCGCAATGCGAAGGCATTCGATGCAATTCTCGTTAATTCTCTATTCAGCCGCGAAAGTTTGTTGCGCGCCTACGGGGTCAATGCGAAAGTCTGTTACCTTGGGATCGATACACACAAGTTCGTCAACAGACATCTCGACAGAGAGCCGTTTGTGGTCGGCGTCGGATCGTTGATGCGACACAAAAATATAAGGTTTGTGGTTGAAGCTCTCGCTCAGGTGAGCATGGTAAAACCGCGCCTGGTGTGGGTGGGAAATGCCAGCGATCCGGCATACGTTAAAGAACTCTCAGAACTGGCGCGCTCTGCCGGAGTTGTGTTTGAACCGAGAGTGAGAATCGACGACACGGAAATCGTTGAATTGCTTAACCGCGCGGCGATGATGGTTTATGCGCCGCGCCTTGAGCCGTTCGGCTATGCGCCGCTCGAAGCCAATGCGTGCGGCGCGCCGGTTGTCGCCGTGGCCGAAGGCGGCGTGCGTGAAACCCTTATCAACGACGTCAACGGATTGCTTGTCGAAAGCGAACCGCAGGCAATGGCCGATGCCATCGAAAAGTTGATGAACGATCCGGCAAACGCGCGTCGGTTGGGCGAGACGGGCTGCGAGCTTGTTAATAAACAATGGTCTTTAAGCGCCGCAGTCGAGCGGCTCGAGCAACGCTTCGCGGAAGTAGCGGGCTAAACAGGTCGCGTCTTAAAAAGTTGCGGTTAAATAGGCCGGGTGCATTCGCAAATAAACGAACAATTGGATTACGGCAAATAAAATTGCGGCGAACGTTTTGCTGATGCGCATTCTGTTTTTGCCTAAGCAGTAATAAATCATAGAATCTTGCAATGAGCTTTGAGGTTTCTTCGTCCAGCATAGATAAGCACAAAGTCAGCGTCATTATGCCCGCTTACAACGGCGAAAAATATATTGCCGGTGCGATGCGTTCCGTGATCGAGCAAACTTATAAAAACTTGGAATTGATTGTTATTGATGACGGCTCGTCGGATCGAACAAGCGAAATCGTGAGGGGCATAGAGGCTGCGGATGAGCGCGTCGTTTATATTTTTCAAACGAATGCCGGACAAGGCAATGCCCGAAACACAGGAATCAAAGTCGCGCGCGGAGAGTTCATCGCTTTTTTGGATCAAGATGATTTGTGGATCGAAAAAAAGCTGGAACGCCAGATCGAAGCGTTAAAGGAAACAAAGGCGGACGTTGTTTTCAGCGGCAGCTTTGTTTTTCGCGATGACAATGTTGCGGATGAAACCATGCCGTGGGATACCTTGCGCGGACTCTTCGACGGCGCGGCGATGTTTCCGCTTCTCTTCATGTTCGACCGGATTCCGATGCTCTCCGCAATAGTGCGCAAAGACGCATTGCGCAAGGTCGGCCTTCTCGAAGAAGACAGGCGTTATCAGAACTGTGATGATTACGATTTATGGCTCAAGTTGGCCGAATGCGGCGCGACGTTTGTCGGCCTCTCCGAACGGCTCGTCAGATACAGGCTTCACGGCAATCAGGCATCGCAGAACACGGTGAGAATGATTCGGACGCAAATCGCCTTGATGGAAAAGTGGCAACACTCTAAGTACGTTACCGAACAAATTAAGCGCAATAGGTTTCAATCTCTTTATCGAGAATTGATAAGCACTCTGATTGATGAAGGCAAGACAAGCGAAGCAAAAGCTGTCCTAAAAGAATTGGATGAACACAGCGGGCAAAGACCTTTGAGTTTATGGGAAAGAAATTTGATAAGAATTTTGCCGGGTCAATATAAAATCGTTTGCAAATGGACGGATAGAGTAAAGGATAGTTTCTCTTATAGAATTAAAAGACCGGCCAAAAGTTTGTATCGCAAAAGCATTGCTCCGGCAAAAGTTTGATGCCTTCGATAAAGCGCATTATGCAATGATACTTCTGCTGATAAAGCGTCGATTACCAGTAATCATCAGACAAGCTGATCGAATAGGAATGCATTATGATTAACTTCAGATCATTGTTCAGAAAAGTATTGCCTTCCGGCAGCAAGAAGACGCTTCAGAAGTTGATGCTCGGCTATCACTCATACGCGCCTTCTTTCTCCTCGGCTGGCGAAGACATGATACTAAGGCACTTAATCGGAGCCGAGAAAAGAAACGGATTTTATGTGGATGTGGGTGCTTTTCACCCGGTAAACTCCTCAAATACATACTACTTTTATTTGAACGGGTGGAGAGGCATAAACATTGACGCGTGTCCGGGAAGTATGACGGAGTTCAACAAAGTGCGGCCGAGAGATACGAATCTGGAAGCCGGAGTCTCAGACGTAAACGACGAGCTAACCTATTATTTTATCGATAAAAACTCATCTATGAACAGCTTCTCCAAAGAGTTCCTTATTGAGATTGGAATGCACGAAAGCGTAAAAGAGGAAATAAAAGTTCCCGTATATAAGCTGTCGCAGATTCTTGATGAGCACTTACCTGCCGGTCAGACAATTGATTTTCTTAGTGTCGATGTCGAAGGTTTCGATTACAACGTCTTAGTTTCAAACGACTGGGATAAGTATCGCGCGAGGATTGTGGTAGTCGAAGATTCATATAAAGATGAAGGGTGCTCCAGAGTCCTCGATTTGCTGAAGAGTAAAGACTATGAAGTATGCGTAAAAAACGTCATTATCCTGAACAAAATAGCCGAGTATTTCTTAATTGATAAGAAAGCGGATTTCACTCACTGAATGCGAGTACAAATCACAAGCAGATGAAGGCAGAAATCGACGTTTTAATTTGCGGCTTTAATGAAGCGCCGAACATTCCGCGCGTGCTGGAAAGTTTGCGCGCGCAAACCGTCGGCGGCGATAAATTCCGCGTCATATACGTTGACAATGCTTCGACGGACGAGACGCGGCGCATCGTTGAAGAAAACGCGCACGGACTCGATCTGGAGTACGTTTACGAAGGGCGGCAGGGAAAGAATTGGGCTTGCAATGCGGGCTATGAACACGCGCGTGCGGCGTATGTCGCGCATCTGGACGCCGACGCGCAGGCCGATGCGCGCTGGATCGAAAATATCTTGCGCGTGATCGAAGAACAGCAACCCTACTTGATCGGCGGCCCGCTTTATCCGTATTACATCACAGGGAAGCCGGATTGGTATCTGGATCGTTACAGCACGGATTATCGCGGCGATACGGCGCGGTATTTGCCCGGCCACAATCTAAACGGCAGCAACATGATCTGGCGGCGCAGCCTTGTTGAACAACTCAGCGGCTTCGATACGAGCATCGGCCTCAAAGGGCGCGGCTTGATTCGCGGCGATGAAACGAGTTTGATGGTTAAAGCCAAACAAACCGTGCCGGATTTTGCGCCCTTTTATGATCCGTCAATCATTGTCTCCCACTTGATTCGTCCCGAAATAATGTCTTTGTGGTACTGGACGCGGCGCGCCTTTGTTCAGGGACGCCATGATCATAAAGTATGGAACAAGGACGCGGCGAAGCGCTCGCGTGTGCTTTGGCTGGCAGAATTTTTTCGCACGGCATCGCTCGTCTGCGCGAAGGGCGCGAAGGCTTTTGTGGTGCGCGATAAAAGCATTTACAGATACTGGAAAAGTTACTGTTTCGAGGCGTTGTTGCCGGACATACATAAGCTCGGGCTTGTCTGGGAACTAATTGACGGGCGGCGTCTGCCGGGCGCGCAATCGCCGGGCGTTGATGAAACGAAGGGCGCGCTTTAACTTTAATGCAGATGCAAAAACGGGCTTCGAGACTCCGGCGCGAAACGTCTTAAGGATGAAACAAGAGCGAGTGTTGCGTATCAAGATAGCAGGCCGCCGTGCGTTGGATAACATGCGGCGCGCGGTGCTCGGCATGGTGCGCCGCATACCATTTACCGCACAGGCGCTCGGTCTTCCCGTCAAGAAAATTCGTTCGATCAAGCAATGGGTGAATGAACAAAAGCAAAGGCTCGATTGGATCGAAAGATGCAAGGGGCCGCACTATGAAACGCTGCAAGATTCTCTTGTTCTCAATCGTCGTCTCCCGCATTCAATCGTCGAGACAAAAGCGCCGCACGCCTTCAGCATCGAGAATTATCATGTATTGAACGAACTGTTTGTGGCGCGCATCCCGGAAGCACGCATCGTCGGAACGAGCGGCGCGGTGATAACACCGGACGGTGGCGTGCTGGAAGAATCTACGTGGGGAATGGGTTGGTTACAAAAAGACCGCGCGCTCAATTCCTTCAAGCTGCGTTACGAACGGCTGGAAGGAAGTTTCTATACGATTGCCAGCCTTTTTTCCGAAGGCTACGCACACTGGGTGCTCGACACCTTGCCGAGATTGTTTGCGCTCGATAGTTTGCCGACGGATGATTTGCAGATCATCGTTTCGCGCCCGCTTGCCGAATGGCATAAAGAAAGCCTCGCCATGTTGGGACTAGAGAACATGCGGTTCGTTGCGCTCGAAGATCGCTGTCTGCAATTGGAGACGCTTTATTTTCCGGGCTACGTCGGCGATCCCGGCAATCATCATCCGCAGGGTTGCCGCTGGCTGCGCGAACGTTTTCTGAAGGACTATAAAAAAGAGCGCGGCACACGGCGGCTATACATCACACGTAGGCTGGCGCGCGGGCGGCGCGTGCTCAACGAAGAAGAGTTGCATCCGATTTTGAATGATTACGGCTTTGAGATCGTCGAGACGGAGAATTTGAGCTTTCGCGGGAAAGTAGAATTATTGAGCGATGCGGAAATCGTCGTCGGGCCGCACGGCGGTGGCTTGACCAATCTTCTCTTCGCGCCGCAGAGTTGCCGCGTGCTCGAATTGTTTGATCCGGGGCATCTGAATGCGGCTTACTATGCGCTGGCGGATGCTCTCGGGCAGGAATACTGGTACATTGTGGGCGAGGCGGCGAACACAGCCGGTGCTCAACACGCGATGAGCGGACACGATGATATACGCGTTTCGCCCGCAGCTTTCGCGCAAACTTTGCGCCACATGCTGAAGCCCTGAACAGAACATTTATCGAAACAAAATTTTAAGCGGAAAGCGAATTAGCACATACAATGAACTCAACGATGAACTCGACAATTTTGGTGACGGGCGGCACAGGCTTTTTAGGCAAGCGGCTCGGGCTTGCGCTGAAGGACAAGCATAACGTCGTGCTCGCGGGGCGCAACAACAAACAGAACATGCTCGCGCAGGGCATGACGGATTGCCGCGTATTGCCGATGGATGTGACGAACATCGAATCCGTTCGCGATGTTTTCACGGAGGTTGCGCCGGACATCGTCATTCACGCGGCGGCGACGAAGTTTGTCGACTTGGCCGAACGCCAGCCGATGGAGTGCGTCGATGTCAATGTGCTCGGCTCGCAAAACGTGGCGCGTGTCGCGGTCGAGAAAAAAATAGATTCCGTAATCGGTATTTCCACTGACAAAGCCTCGCCGCCCGTGCGCAACACTTATGGCTTATCGAAGGCTTTGATGGAAAGGGTTTTTTGTTCGATGAACGGCAAGACGCAGACGAAGTTTGCCTGTGTGCGTTACGGCAACGTCGCATGGTCAACCGGCTCCGTGCTGCCGATCTGGAAAAGGATGCACGAAGAAACGGGCGTCATCGGCACGACCGGGCCGGAGATGCGCCGCTTTTTCTTTACCGTCGATGAAGCCGTAAAATTAGTGACGACGGCGATGAATAACATCGAAGACTTGCAGGGCAAAGTTCTCGCCAGACGCATGAAGGCGGCGCAGGTCAGGGACATTCTGGAGTTGTGGGTCAACACAAAAGGCGGGAAATGGGAAAAAATAGAAGGGCGTCCCGGCGAGCGCATAGACGAATTTCTGATCGGTGATTTGGAATTGCCGCACACTTCCGACAAAACATTCGACGGCGTGCAGCACTACATTATTTCGTTTAATCAAACTGCCGCCGAACCCGTCGAAGTCGGTTTGTCGTCGGCCAACGCCGAACGCTTGAGCGAAGCGGAAATACTCGACATCATCAATCATCCGCCCGCCGAAGAATCGTGATGCAGCACATCAAACACGCCGTTATCATGGCCGCCGGGCGCGGGCAACGCATGATGCCCGTCACGGATTCTTTTCCGAAACCGATGGCACCCTACAACAACTCGACTTTGATTGCGCAGGGCATCCAATTGATCGCGCAAAAGGTCGAAGCGGTTCACGTCACGGTCGGCTACAAGAAAGCGATGCTCGCGCGCCATGTCATCGAATGCGGCGCTCATTCGGTTCTCAACACCGACGGCGAAAGTAATTCGTGGTGGATTTACAATACGCTGCTCAAGCATCTCGACGAACCCGTTTGCGTGCTGACGTGCGACAATGTCGTTGACATAGATTTCGATCTGCTCGAAGCCGATTACGAAAAGATGGGTCATCCGGCGTGTATGATTGTTCCGGTCAAGCCCGTGCCGGGTCTCGACGGCGATTATATTTTTCATCGCGACGGCGTCGTCACGGAATTGAACCGCGCGAAGGAATCCGAAATATATTGTTCCGGGATACAGATTTTGAATCCCTATAAAGTGAATCGATTGACAGCAGGCGGCGGCGATTTTTATTCTGTCTGGAGTCAATTGATGGCGCGCGAACAATTGCTTGTTTCTTCTGTTTACCCGAAGAAGTGGATCGGCGTCGATACAATGCTGCACTTAATCGCCCTGAATAATCAATTTTGAGTTTAGTTGCAAAGAGCAGGCGACGTTAAATCTGTTGACGGTATCGAACGATGCTGAAAGGTTGGCAGTGTTAGACAATTCCGCAGTTTCAATTTTCAGAGACGCCGGGGCGCACTATCCGCAGGACGCTCCGTTTCACGCGGGCGAAGCATACCCGGAATACCCTTTCACAGGAGCAACGCATCTCGATCCGTCCAATAAAGTTTACGGCGCGGTGCGCGAGTCGCTGCGTCTTTTAGCACTTGATGCCGACAAGTTCGGTTCGCCCGCCTGGAATCCGTTCGGCGCGTTCATTGCGCCAGGCGATGCTGTAGTCATCAAACCGAATGCCGTTTCGGACATTAACCAGAATCGCGCCGAAACCGTTTTCGCAAGCATCACGCACGGCTCGGTGCTGCGCGCTGTCATAGACTATGCGTACAAGGCTCTCGAAGGGCGCGGCAAGCTCTCCGTCGCAGACGCGCCGCTCGCTCACAGCAATTTCGAGAACTGGAAAAATTTGATGGGCCTCGATAGCATCGTGGAGCTTTACCGCGAGCGCTTCGGCTTCGAGATTGAAGTGCATGACCTGCGCAATCTTTATGTGCCTTGGGATGACGAGCACGGTTTTGCGCCGTCGCATTTGCGCGAACGCGCCGCGCGTGATCCCGCCGGATATGTCGAAGTTGACTTGCGAGAAACAAGCGAGTTTGCCGGGTTCACGACGAAAGACGTGCGACTAATGTACGGCTCGGATTTCAAGCGCGAGCAAACCGTACAGCATCACTTGAACGGGCATCATCGTTACTACGTGGCAAAGTCCGTGCTCGATGCGGACGTGTTGATCTCCGTGCCGAAGATGAAAACGCATCAGAAGGTCGGCGTTACTTTGAACATCAAAGGCATGGTCGGGACACAGGGCGACAAAAATTATATTCCGCATTATCGCATCGGCGATCCTTCGCGCGGCGGCGACGAATATCCGGATCAAGGCGCGCTGCAAAACGCGCTCAATCGCTCGCGCATGTGGCTTTATACGGAATTGTTGGGACGCGAAACCAGAGCCGCCGATGTCGCGTTCAAGGCGCTCGGCCACGTTCATCAGACAGGCCAGCGCGCCGTCGAATGGCGCGGGCTACGCAAGCACGGGAGCAACTATTTATGGAATATCACGGGCGGCGCGTGGCACGGCAACGACACGGCATGGCGTATGACGCTCGATCTAATGCGCATAGTGCTTTACAGCAACAGCGAAGGCGAGATTTGCGAAACGCCGCAGCGAAAGTTTTTCTCTGTGGTTGACGGCATTACGGGCGGCGAAAAAAACGGGCCGCTCGCGCCTTCTGCGAAACACTGCGGCGCTATTATCGCAGGCTTTAATCCGCTTGCGGTCGATGCCGTGACTGCCCGATTAATGGGTTATGATCCGCGCAAAATCAAAATGCTCGCCGAAGGGTTGCGTAGATCATGGCTGAAGTTTTCAGACGAAGCACTCTACAACCTTCCAGTCGCGTCTAACGTCGTCGAGTATGAAGCAATGATGTCGAATATGATTGATCCGTTTTTGCAGTTCGAGCCGTCGCAGGGCTGGCGCGGCCACATCGAAATCAATGAAGCACGTTGATAATTTTTCGCCATCGAGAAGTTTAAGGCGGCGAAAGGTTGCGCGAGGCGGGCGATGACTAAAACGTTCGAGACGGATTGGCTTGCTTCCGCGCCCGTCTTTTACAACGAAGCAAAAGGCACCGCGAGCCACAACGTCAACGACGTTATTGATTTTGATAATTTCGAGTTTCACGCGGAAGGCTTCAACAACTTTCTTGATTTCGGCTATTCGGTTTTCGGGCAGACTCCGCTCCGCGACGTTAAGTTTCTGCCTCACTCGTCGAGATTAACGCTGCATGACGACGGGCGATTCGAGATCGCGCGCCTTCCCGATCCGGTTGATGCGTGGCTCGATAAAACATCGCATGAAGACGACGCATTTCATCTGCTTTCGTCTTCCGTCAACGAATGGGAAAAGTCGCACGTGGGCGAGATTATTCTACCGACCAGCGGCGGCTATGATTCGAGACTCCTGAACCTGCTAATCGAAGATAAAGCGCGCATACGTTCGTTCACTTACGGCCCGTCGGAAAATCAGGCGGACTCGTATGAAGTCGTGTACGCGCGCAAAATCTCCGAAGTTTTAGGCACGCGCTGGCAACATATTCCGCTCGGCGATTTCCATTTACACTTTGATGAATGGAACAAACTCTTCGGCGTCTCGACGCACGCGCACGGCCTTTACCATATAGAATTTTACAATAAAATCAGGCCGCTCGTTGACGGCGGCAATCCGTTCCTGAGCGGCATTATCGGCGATGCTTGGGCGGGCAGCGTGCATGTGCCGGAACTCGCCGCGCCGCGCGACACGCTCAAACTCGGTTACACTCACGGCATGACAGCCGATGCTAAAATGAGTTTAATGCGCAACGATAGTGAAGGCTGTGTTGCCGGTGGCAGCCTCATGGGAGAATACTATGCGCTTCATCAGGAGCGTTTAAGGTCGCCGCTCTATCGCATTGTCGAAGCGATGCGGTTCAAGCTCGTGTTGCTGACTTATCTTTTCGCAGTGCCAGCGTCTTTCGGCTTCAAACCATGGTCGCCGTTTCTGATTCCCGAAGTCGCGCTGACGATGCTCACGCTGCCCTTCGAGCGTAGGAAAAATCGCGTCTGGCAGCAAGAGTTTTTTCAAAAGCACGGGCTGAATTTAGAGGCGATGAATCTGCGCGCGAATTATCAAAACAGCATTAATTATCAAGCGATGCGGCGTGTTCGCGTCGCGCCGCTCGATGAGAAACTGCTCGGTCAAATCGTTAAAGTATCCTACGTCAAATGGATCAATCGTTATGTCGGACAGCAGGGCAAATTATGGGAAACCATCTGGATGATTCCGCAAATACCCGGCATACGCGGCGCGCTTTACCGCATGAACAAACTTCAGGGAACGCGCCTCAAAGCCTACTATGCTTACTTGACGCTCAAACCAATCGAAAACTTGTTGAAGCGCAAAGCAGTGGAAACCACAGTCCGAACTTAAAGACGCGATGAGTTCAAAAAAGGTCAACCATACGAAGACGCCGCTTGCGATCTTCACTTACAATCGCCCGCGCTATGCGGAGCAACTAATGGAAACGCTCGCACGGTGCGCGCGTCTCGACGAATGCCAGATTTATATTTATTGCGACGCCGCCAAAAATCCCGAACAAGTTGCGTCAGTCGAAGAATCGCGCCGGACGGTGCGCGTGTGGGCTGAAAAATTGAACGCAGTCGTCATCGAACGCGAAAAGAATTTTGGTCTCGCGCGTTCCATCGTGACGGCGATCACAGAGCTTTGCGATGAGTTCGGGCGCGTCATCGTGCTCGAAGACGATCTACGAGTCAGCCCGGATTTTTTGGACTTTATGCTGCGCGCGCTTGCCCTGTATCGTGACGAAGCGCGTGTCTATCAAATCTCGGGTTTTACGTTTCGCATAAAACATTCGCCGCCGCCCGACGCATTCTTTATACCGCTTACGACGTCATGGGGATGGGCGACGTGGGCGCGTGCGTGGCAGGCATTTGATTGGAATGCGACGGGAGCCATTGAAGCGCTCGCCGACGCGGGAATGCGCCGCCGCTTTAACGCGGACGAGAGCGGCGATTACTACACGATGCTGCAGCAATGCATGGCGGGGCAAAACGATTCGTGGGCGGTGCGCTGGTGGTGGGCGGTTTTCAAGGCTGGCGGCCTTGTGCTTTACCCGCGCAAGTCGCTTGTGTGGGTCGGCGGCTTCGATGATTCCGGCACACACAATCGCGCTTCATCCGTCCTTCGCCAAGACACACCGGAATCCTTCTCGCAACCGAGACTTACGCCTCAACTCGCGTTGCCGGAAAAAATCGCTGTGGACGAAGCAGCGTTTGATAGAATCAAAGCCTTTCTCAGAAAACAGCGGCGGCGCGATGAGCAACGCACGCCTGCAATGCTGGCACGGCGTGCTTTGAAAAAAATGTTTCGTAGCCTTGCGCCGACCCGAACGTGAGGCATGACGGTCTTTGCACCGCGACGCTATTGATGAAATGTTATGTCGCGCGGTTAAAGCAAACAGACGGGCGGCGCGTGTTAAGGCAATTCACAAAATGCGCAGACATATCGTCACGTTTCTTAAAAGAACATTGAACCCGCAGCCGAATGCGCGTGCGGAGTGGCCGCGCATACTGCCCGGAGCAGTTTCAATCGGAAGCGGCACACGCATTGCCGGATCGCAACTGCGCGTTGAAGACGCCAACGGATGCGCGCTCGACATCGGGGCGCAGAGCAATATCGAAGGCGCTCTGATTTTCGAGAAAAGCGGGGCGCAGATAAACGTCGGCGCGCGCACGCACATCGGCGGCGGCACATTGATAGACGCCGCATGTCGGATAGAAATCGGCAACGATGTGCTCGTCGGCTTCGATGCGTTGTTGATGGATCACGATTCGCACTCGCTTCGTTTTGCGATCAGGCGCAACGATGTTCGCGGTATAATCGAAGGCACAAAAGATTGGACGGATGTCCGCATGGCACCCATCGTCATCCATGACAAAGCATGGATCGGCGCGCGGGCGATAATCTTACGCGGCGTTACCATCGGCGAAGGCTCAATCGTTGCGGCGGGCAGCGTCGTGACAAAAAGCATCCCGGCATGGAGCATCGCGGCGGGCAATCCCGCCAGAATCGTGCGCGCCATGACGGAAGACGAGCGCGATTTCGAGCAGACCGCATTGATCGGTAACAAATGATTTCCGGCAACAGATAATTAAAAGACAAATAGCCTTAGCCACGACGTTGCTATAACCTTGATGCTCCACGAACAAAGACCTTTACGCGTGTGCATTGACGCGCGATTGATTAGCGGAACGAGCGGCGGCGTGGAACAGGTCATTATCGGATTGGCGAGCGCGTTGTCGAAGTTGGACGATGGCGACGAAGAATATTTGTTTCTCGCTTACGAAGGCGAAGACGCATGGTTGAAGCCGCTCGTCGGCGGCGCGTGTCGCATGTTTTATAGTCCGGCGGCAACACTGCATCCCGGTTGGGCGCGCTCATTAAAAAATTTTCCGAAAGTGCGCGTAGCCCTGCGCAAACTTTTAAGCCTGCTGCGCAAACGCTCGCCGCAATTGTTGACGTTGCCGCGTTCGGACGGCACGCTTGAAAGCAACGGCGTTGAGGTAATGCACTTTACTTTGCAGAGCGCATTTCTGACGGATGTGCCGAGCATTTATCAGCCACACGACTTGCAACACGCGCATCTACCGGAATTCTTTACGGCGGAGCAGCGTGCGCTGCGCGATTTCACATACCGCGCTTTTTGCGAGCAGGCGCGCATGGTCGTCGCCATGACTTCATGGGGCAAGCGCGACCTCATCGAGCATTTCAATTTACCAGAAGATAAAGTGCGAATTGTGCCTTGGGCACCCGTCATCCACGCTTACGCATCGCCTACACAAGACGATCTGGCGGCAGCGCAGTTGAAGTTCCGATTACCCTGTGATTTCGTTTTTTACCCGGCGCAAACATGGCCGCACAAAAATCACATCAAATTGTTGGAAGCAATCGCGCTGTTGCGTGACCGGCACGGGTTGATCGTTTCGCTCGTCGCGTCCGGGCATCGCAACGATTTTTATACGCACATTGAGCAGCGCGCGCGCGAATTGAAATTAACCGATCAAGTCCGCTTTCCCGGCTTCGTCACGCCGCTTGAATTGCAGTGCCTGTACAAGCTGTGTAGGGGCGTTGTGTTTCCGAGCAAGTTTGAAGGTTGGGGAATGCCTTTGACGGAAGCGTTTCTCGCGGGCGCGCCCGTTGCTTGCTCGAATGCCACATCGCTGCCCGATCTGGTGGCGGATGCGGGCTTAATCTTTAACCCGGACGACGTTGAAGAGATGGCTGATGCGATCAGGCGTTTGTGGACAAATGAGGCACTTCGTCAAACGCTTGTCGGGCGCGGCAGAAAACGCGTCGCGCTCTTTTCATGGGATCATACGGCGCGCCTGTTTCGCGCTCACTATCGTAGAACTGCGAATCGCCCTTTAACCGGCGAAGACCGCGCCATCCTCGCCGCGCCGCCTTTGCTTTAACTCGAATCCGCGAAGCACTAAAATACGGAATGCGATATGATGCCGCAGGCTCTGGCGAACGAATTTATTTGCGACATGTTTCGCACAGGAATACTTCGACTCCTCTGATTCACCATGCAAACAAAAGATTTTTCGAGCGATGCGCTGACCGGAACCGTTAAGGGGCCGGGCGAATTGCCGCACGAGTATTTGTTCATCACGGCGGATAATCTTCGCGCGCGCATCGGCGAGTTTGTTTACTACACGGCGCAGGATGCGGATGCGGAGCGCCACATCTTAGGCAACATTACAGGGCGGCGGCTCGTGCGCAATCTGCCGGATGCGTTTCTGTCCGATCCGCAGACGCCGCCCGCCGTCGTGTCGTCGCTTATCGGCCTCAGTTCCGATTGCGGAGAGCTTTACGAAATCACCGTCGAGACCATCGGTTATTTCAGCGCGCGGCTTGGCGATTTTATCAACCCGCGCATTCCGCCCAGTCCGGGCGATCCTGTTTTTCTCGCTTCGTCGGAAACTCTTTCGGGCGTGCTTAGCCCGCGCCGCACGGGAGATTTAGGCTCCGCGCACATCGGTAGTCTTTTGACCCGCGCGGCAAATGAAGTTCCCGTCGTGCTGTCGATCAAGGATGTCGTCTCGACGCATCTCGCAATTCTCGCTTCGACGGGCGCAGGGAAAAGTTATACGGCGGGCGTGCTGGTTGAAGAATTGATGATGCCGCATAATCGCGCGGCTGTTTTGATCGTCGATCCGCACGGCGAGTATCACACGATGCGCGCCATTGAATCAGACAAAACTTTTCACCAGAATGACGGCAAAAGCGAGTATCGTCCCGAAGTAAAAATCTTCACGCACGACCGCATCAAAGTTCGTTTCTCGTCGCTCACGGAAGCCGACATCAAGTATCTTTTGCCTGAAGGCACGTCCGACAAGATGCTGCATTTTCTTTCGCAGGCATATAAAAGTTTAACGGCTGGCACGCGCGGCGAGCGTGAACTGTGGAGCTACTACGATTTGCGCGACGCCGTGAAGGAACAAAAGTATGAAGGCAATGAACGCAGTGAATCGAGCAACGCGAGTTCCATCGAAGGACTTTTGTGGCGATTGGATTCACGCTTTGATCGTCCCGATTCGATTTTCTCGAACAACGAGCACATTCCATTGAACGATTTGTTTCTGCCGGGCAGATGCACAGTGCTGCAACTCTCCGATATCGAGCAAAACGAGCAGCAAGTCGTCGTCGCAACGCTTCTGCGACGCGTCAACAAAGCGCGCGTGGCGACCGTGCGCGGCGAAGCAGAGCAGCACAGCGATAGCTTTCTTCCCTATCCTGTTTTCACTCTTCTCGAAGAAGCGCATCGCTTTGCGCCCGCAGGCCAAACCGTCGTGTCAACGAACATTCTCAAACAAATTCTTTCCGAAGGCCGCAAGTTCGGCGTCGGCATCGGCCTCATCACGCAGCGTCCCGGCAAATTGGATCAAGACGTTTTGTCGCAGTGCATGACGCAGATTATCATGCGCATCGTCAATCCGATTGACCAAGATACGGTTGCGAAATCCGTCGAAGGCGCAGGCCGCCAACTGCTTGACGAGCTTCCGGCCTTGACTAAAGGACAGGCCGTCATCAGCGGCGTCGGCGTCAACACGCCCGTGATGTGCCGCGTGCGTTCGCGCCTCACGGCGCACGGCGGCGAAACCTTCGACGCGCCGTCGGAATGGGCGAAGTATCACACGGACGGAGCGCGTGAGCGGCGCGCGCAGGACAACGCGATTTATATCAAGCCCGAAGCCGAGCACGAAAAAGTCGGGACTATTTTGATTTAATCGGGTTTCGCAATTTCCTTTGATGAGCGTCTTGATGAGCCGCCTTGCGCGACAGATTCGCATAGGCCGCACGGCGATGTTAAGATGCGTGTTCGGATTTCTCATGCTTCGCCCTGAATAAAGCGACGCCTTCCAATCACCTAAAAACATTTCGCGCTTCTGATAGCTCCGGCGGCGCGTTTTTCTTTGAGGATCGACATGGCCGTTGAAAACAAATCGCAGGACGGGCAGGCCGCGCGTATCGTTCATTTATTGACGAAGCGGCACGACGAAATTCTCAATCTCTGGATCAAAGATCGTCTGGAGTCCGGCGACTTTCGTGATGAACTCGTCTCGAAGAAAGTGCTGCGCAACCAATCCGAGCAGATCGTTGACATGCTGGCAAGCGCGATCAAGGAAAGCGGCGGCGGCGACTTATCTTCCACGGCTTTCGGTGAACTGCGCGCGCTGCTCAACGAAATCTCGCACACGCGCGCCGTCAAAGGTTACAGGCCGACGGAGAACGCGACATACATTCTTTCCTTGCGTAATACGCTGTTGCCCTTGCTCGCCGAAGAAATGAACGGCGATTCCGCCGGACTCGTGCGCGAGATGAATTACTTTACCAACCTGCTCGATAAAATGAGTTTGGTGATGGTCGAAAATTACATACACTCGCGCGAGGAAATCATTCGACAGCAACGCGCCGACATGCTCGAACTCTCGACGCCGGTCATTAAAGTCTGGGACAAAATTTTAACTTTGCCCGTCATCGGCACGCTCGATTCGCGTCGCGCGCAAGTGGACAGCCGAAGCAAAGCGGCAAAAGGAACAATCGCAATCGCAAGCGAACGCGGGCGCTCTAACGACAGGCACATGGAGCCGCCCGTATCCGAACGAAGAAGCCGACGGCGATGCTTATTTCGTGCGTAAAATTTCCGGGAAAACTTTGTTCGCGGTGATCGACGGACTCGGTCACGGACACGGCGCACAGGCGGCAACCGCTGTCGCGCTCGAACTGCTCGACGAGTGGAACGACGAACCGCTCGATGAAGTTATCAGAGCCGTGCATGAAGCTTTGCGCGCGACGCGCGGCGCGGTAATGGGCGCGGTGGTCATCGACCATGCACACGAAAGATTTTCTTACGCGGGCGTCGGCAATGTCATGGCGCGCGCTTTCGGCAATACCGAACCGGCGAGCATGATTTCGGCAAACGGCACGCTCGGCGCGCGGCTCGGCACGCTTCGCGTATGGAACGGAAGTTGGACGAAGGGCGCAACGCTCGTGCTCGCAAGCGACGGATTGAGCGCTTCATGGGACATGAGTTCTTATCCGGGCTTGCTCGAACATAGCCCGCAATTAATCGCCGGAGTGTTGATGCGTGATTTCGCGCGCACGTCGGATGATGCAACCGTGCTCGTTGCGCGGTAGCTGTATTATATAGGTTGAGCGGACAGGAATATTTGTGATGGATAATGTGACTTCGACCCGACTCGGAGACATTTACGTTCGTCGTGAAGCCGACATCGTCAAGGTGCGCGACCGCGTGCGGCGGCTGGCGCGCGAGATGGGTTTCGATTCGACGACGCAGATCAAAATTACAACCGCCGTTTCGGAAATCACGCGCAACGTCTACGAGTATGCCAAGTCGGGCGCGATTTCCCTTGCCATTGCCGAGCGCGGCGAAGATGCGGGGCTGCTGGTGACGGCGCGTGACGAAGGACCCGGCATCGACGATCAAACGTTGCTCACTATCTTGCGCGGCAGTTACCAATCGGTTTCCGGCATGGGCGTAGGGCTTTCCGGCACGCGCAAGCTGATGGATGAATTCGACATTCAAACCGCGCCGCAGGAAGGCACGCGCGTCACCGTCGTTAAATGGCTGCCCCGCGCGAACGCCGTGCAAGTAAAAGCGCGCGTCACGGAATTACGCGAGCACTTCGGCGCGGAAGATAACGATTCGGCAATCGAAGCATTGCAGCAGCAAAATCGAGACTTCGTTAAAATTCTCGGCGAGTTGGAAGAAAAGCGCGAAGAATTAGAACAAGTTAATCGCCAATTAAGTGAAAGCAATCGTGAACTAAACGACGCCAACACGAAGCTGCGCGAGCTATCCGAAATGAAGGAAGATTTTCTCGCTCTAACGACGCACGATCTGCGCTCGCCGCTCGCAGTCATCAGCGGCGTGATTAGCTTCTTTACTTCCGGCAGGCTCGGCGAATTATCGGGCGAGCAAAAAAACATGGTTGCGATGATGGAGCGCAACGCGCAAAGCTTAATCGAACTCGTTAACGATCTGCTCGACGCCTCGAAACTCGAAGCAGGCTCGATGCGGCTCGATCTGACCTCAACGGATTTGCGCGGCTTGATAAATGAATTGCACGAAACAATCGGGCCGCTGGCGCGCGAAAAGAACATCGCGCTCAAGGAAGAACTGCCGCTCGATTTGCCGCTCATTGAAGCGGATCGGGACAAGCTGCGGCGCATCATCATCAATCTGCTTTCCAACGCGATTAAGTTCACGCACAAGGGCGGCGTGGTCACAGTGACTGCCGAACGAGTTGACCGTCATTTGCGCGTTTCCATCGCCGATACGGGCGTCGGCATTCCTGCGGAAGATGTCGCGCGACTCTTCGATAAATACGAACAGGCTCGCTCGCGCGCCACACGCGGCGAGAAAGGCACCGGACTCGGCCTTTACATCACGAAGCAACTCGTCGAAATGCACGGCGGCGAAATCCACGTTCAATCCGAAACCGGCAAAGGCTCCGTGTTTACATTCACGCTACCCATTACAAGAAAAGGATGACAAGCAGTATTCAGAAGACACGAGCCGGAAGTCAGAATAAGGAAGCGATAAAGCTTGCGTTCAAAGTTAAATCATTCGCTTCTTACTTTACTTCCGTCTACTGACTTCTGACTCCTGAATACTGCTCTTCGTTATGCACTATCACTTAATCGGAATTTGCGGAACGGCGATGGCTTCGCTCGCGGGAATGCTTCAGGCGCGCGGCGCGACGGTGACAGGCTCGGACGAGAATGTGTATCCGCCGATGTCCACGATGCTGGCGTCGCTCGGCATCAACGTGATGCAAGGTTACGACGCTGCGCACCTCGATCCCGCGCCCGATTGCGTCGTCATCGGCAATGCGATTCCGCGCGGCAATAAGGAAGTCGAAGCGACGCTCGACCGCAAGCTTTTTTATCGCTCGCAAGCCGAAACCGTCAAAGAAGAATTTATACGCGGGCGGCGCTCGCTCGTCGTCGCAGGCACGCACGGCAAAACGACGACGACCAGCATCGCCGCGTGGATTATGGAGCGCGGCGGCCTCGATCCGGGCTTTCTCGTCGGCGGTGTCGTGCAGAATTTCGGCGCGAGTTTTCGCGTCACGGACAGCGATTATTTCATTATCGAAGGCGATGAATACGACACGGCTTACTTCGACAAGGGGCCGAAGTTTATGCACTATCTGCCGGAACTTGCCATCGTTAATAACATCGAATTCGATCACGCGGACATTTACGCAGACCTCGCGGCGATCAAACTCGCGTTTCGCCGCTTGATGAATCTGGTTCCCGGCAATGGCAGGCTCATCGCCGGTTGGGACAATCCGCATGTGCGCGAAGTCGTGAATGAAATGGGCGCGCGGCTTCACACGCAACTGGAAACCTTCGGCACGGCTGACGATTGCAAATGGCAGGCGCGCGACATCGATTACAGTTCCGAGCTGGCGAAGTTTACAGTTTACCGCGAAGGCCGCGAGTGGGCGCGCTTTCAAACAACGCTAATCGGCGATTTCAACATACGCAACTGTCTCGCAGTGATCGTCGCCGCAGACGCGTGGGGCGTCGAGCGCGCGGCGATTGCCGATGCGCTTCAAACGTTCAAGAGCGTGCAGCGGCGTATGCAGGTCAAAGGCGAAGAACGCGGCGTGACTGTGATCGACGACTTCGCGCATCACCCGACAGCTGTGCGCGAAACACTCGACGCGCTAAAAAAGAAATACAAAGACCGCCGCCTCGTCGCCGTCTTCGAGCCGCGCTCTTGGTCTTCGCGTCTCGCAGTCTTTCAAGATGACTATGCGCGCGCCTTCAACGCCGCCGATTACGTCATCATCGCCAGCGTCTTCGATCAAAGCAAAGCGACGGAAAAAGGCCGCGTGCTCGACACCGACAAGCTAATCGAAGACATCGCCGCGCAAGGCAAGCCCGCCGAGAGCATCGAAGGCGCGGATGAAATCGTGCGCCGCCTCGCGCCCGAGCTTCGCACGGGAGATGTCGTTGCCATTATGTCGAACGGCGGCTTCGGCGGCATTCACGAAAAACTGCTCGAAGCATTGCGCGCAGAATAGCAGCGACACGCAAAGCTTGCTTGACTACGCGCGCTTAATATCCCGTTAATTTTCTTCCTCAACAATTAAAGGAGAAATTCGTAACGCTCCCGAAGTGCGCGGCAAGTAGAAATAATGCTTGCCGTTCGACGGCGGAGGATAAAAGCGTTGGTGAAGGATTTTTCGATTTTCGAGCACGCCGCAAAGCTCGCGGGAGTTTGCAGCGCAGCGAATCTAGGCGATGTCTCGAATGTTTCGCGCAAGGATTTCGATGAGCGAACGACGTTCCGCTTTCGCTCCGTCGTGCCGTGCCTCGAGTACATTAGTTTGCTGATCGAAAACGCGCTGCTCTTAAAAACCAACCGGACGGGCAGAGTGTATGTAGGGTTTGAAAAATTCTCGCGCATGAAACCGATTGCGGATCGTTAT
>JBPCOJ010000055.1:0-10280 GCA_051000345.1 Pyrinomonadaceae bacterium
CCTGCGCAGAGTGTTGCCATATACTTCAAGCCATGAAACGGCGCTGGCAATCCGGCGATGTCGTAACAATGTTTTGTTTTGCGCGGGTTCGCTTGAGCTACGAAATCTTCAAGCGCAACGGCTTGCCTATGCGTTGCAACGTGCGGTATTCTCCTTTCGCGCAGATTCCTACGGCGGGCAAAGTGTTCCTTAGTGGATGAGTACCTTCACACGGCTGCCCGCATTTGTCTTAAACTCACACCTGTTGATTAACAATGATTGGAGAATCTATGATCAGAAGCATAATGGTACGAATCGCATTCCTCTTTGCGGTCGTGTGTTTTGTCAACGCAGCCGTCCCACAAAAAGTAGAAGCTCAAATATTCGCTTCGAAGGCGCAGCCTTTTTACCGCTTCAGGGTGAACAATATTAACCTCGGGTACTTTCTTACTGCTGATTACCAGGAAGGGATAAACTCGCAGTTTGCTCCTGACGGGTTTTTTGGCGGCTCACCGCTCAGCTATGGAATCCTCGAGCCTCCTGCTGGCTATACGCCTTCCGCCGGTCAAAACCTCTTTGCATTCCACAAATGGCGCGTTCTAGAAAACGGTAGACTCTATTACTATTATTCATGGGCTTACCACACCATAACCAATAGCAACTACACGTACCAAGGTAGCGTCGGTTATGTGCTGCCGCCCGGCGATAGTAGAGGTGTTGACCTTCTCGTCTACTACAGCCAGAAATATGGGTACTGGTATACAACTAATCAATACGAGCAAAGACCGGACGTAGGGACAAACTCTACCACCTACGCTTATCAAGGAGTCGCGTGCAGTCTGCCACTTACTGATAGTAACCCCTATTGTTCCGCAAATCCAACATGCTATTACTTTGAGCCCTCACCACCGCCCCCGCCGCCGCCGACTTGCGACCCGGTTGAGGAACAGAATTGTTATAACAATGGCGGATCATGGGATTCCAGCACTTGCCAGTGCAACTATAATCCGCCATGTCCGCCAGACATGATCTGTCCGTAATCTGATCTAGCTGGCTACATAAAATGGGGGCGCTAATCTATTAAAGTTAGCGCCCCCATTTTATGTACCTGTTCTTAATCACTATAGCTGCGTGATAAAGCGTCGTTGCGGCGAAGATATAAAGAAAGTAGTTGATAGCCAACACATACCTGTATTCGGTATGCAAAGGCGACTGCACGCACAAGTAATAAGCGGGCACGGCAAGCAAAATCAGAATTGTGCGACTTTGCCGTGCGCGCGCTAACAGAACTATACCGGCAACAATAAGCGGAAGCATTACCGCCGTAATAAACAATTTTTGAATGACTTTAAGTAGTACTCCGGGATAGCGAGTCCATGAGGATGAAATAGGATTGGCTTTCGTTCCATTCAGCCAGGTTTCGCTTGCATTTGGAGAAGCATCTTTCAAAGAGGCAGAGGAAATTACAGGCACTCTTTCAGAGCGCAGCATAGAAGCGGCACGCCGTATCATTACTCCAAAAAACCAGACGGGATGAGATTGCACAACTGCCATTCCAAGTGCGATGCGCCTCCGTTCGCGTTCAATTCCGTCTGGATTGTAAAGAGAAGCAGCGTAATCCAACCGGTTATGAGCTTTCGCTTCCATTTCCATAACTTCTATGTCCGTTGGCGGCAATCCGAATTTCCCTTTGCCGTCGTAATCTGCGATGCCTTCAATCAGCGTCACGCCCGTTCCTAAAGAGATCGGGATGAATTTTTGAAACACTAACAAATTGCGAACCGTCATCGGCATCACTACAACAATGGCCGCCGCTAAGAGCGCCGCAGTTAAACGAAATCGTTTGCCGGATTGAAAAAGAACGAGAATCAACGGTGACAGAAACAAAGCGAGCAACAAAGCGTTAGCTCTTAACCAGCAGGAAAGACCTATTAAAACTCCGGCAGCGATTATGTAAAGAACAGGCGATTGTTTTCTTGCCCGGACAATAAAATAGATTGCCAACAAAATAGGCAGCACAGCCAGAGAATCCGGTAAAAGCAGCAAAGAGTTGTAAGCCAACTGAGGCGAGAGCGCAACCAGCATCCCCGCCATGATTGCCGCTCCTTTCGGCAATAATTCAATCGCAATAAAAAAGATTGTGACCGCCGCCGCTGCATCGGCAATAATCTGTGCAAGACGTAATGCGCTGTCCGCTTCGCCGAACATACTAAAGAGCGCCGCCATTAAAATAGAATAGCCGGGCGGATGCGCCAGCACGTCCGCGTTAACCGGGGGCATACTGCCTTTGAAAAATGCGGCCACGTCTCCCTTAAATAAAGCCTGTGCATCCGCTTTGTATCCGGCTGTTAATCCGGTCATCACCTTGCGAGCATCATCGCCGTTGCCTTGCCAAACCAAAAGCCTCACACAAAAAGCAGCCGAAAAGATAAGAGCACTAATCGCAACGAGTTGTTGACATCGTATTTTCGTGGAGTGAGTGCGTGCGCTATTCTGCGAAGCCGTAGATCGCATAATCTCTGACATCTGCGTCCTTTACCTGCTACTGAAATGTTTTCTTTCAGTAATCCCTTCGATTTATGAAACTTTGAATCGTAGCGGCTTACCTATACGCTGCAACGTGCGGTACGTGCCTGCGCCGACCTTGTGAACGGCGTAAACCTGCGCTTCATGTTCACCGCGCGCAAGCGGCGGCAAGTCAAAGTTGAACCCGCACCTGTCTGTTTTCGAGCGGCCTGCGGCAACCACGTCTGCGCGCGTTAGGTCTGCCGTCGCGTGCGCAATAAATTGATTGTCAACGTATAACTCGACCTCTACGCTTTGCACCGGCGACGCTTCATTAACGACCCAACCGGCGACGCTGCTGTAAGAAGTCGTTTCAGGCCATCCCCGAAAGACGGGCGGAAAGAAAACAAGATAGTAAAAGATTGCCGCCGCGCCGATGATTAAGGCAGCCGCGTGCGCCGCAATGAGAAAAAAATGCGCGCGGTTGGAAATGGATTTTCGCTCGCTTGAAACGGACTTCATCGCTTTAATTTTATGCGATTTGTTTATTGAAGGATAACGATAATCTATTCCACGAATTCTACTGCAACGCGGTGGGGAATGATGCCGCGCTCATAGCCTTCCGTGAGCAATCTCTGGACGGCTTCGCGCCCGCGCTCGGTGTAGTCGAGCGTCAGGTCATTGACCCACATGGCGACGAAGCGATCCGCCAGCCCCGTGTCCATGTCGCGCGCAAACTGCATCGCGTAGGCGAGCGCGTCCGCGCGATTGTCGAGCGAGAAGCGTATGCTCTGGTGCAAATAGCCGGAGACTTTGCGCATCAGTTCGTCGCCAAGCCCGCGACGAATTACGTTACCGCCCATCGGCAAGGGCAAGCCCGTCCATTCATGCCACCACTCGCCCAAGTCAACGACCTTATGCAGCCCTAGTTTTTGATAAAATAGCTGGCCTTCGTGAATCAATAATCCCGCGTCGCAGCGTCCTGCCTGCACCGCTTCGATGATTTGATCGAACGGCACGACTTCGTATTCAAACTTGGGTTCGAGAATGCGCAGGGCGAGAAAGGCGCTCGTCAATTCGCCGGGGATAGCGATTTTAAGTTTCGCTAAATCCTTGATCGCCGCAGGCTCGCGCGCGACGACGATGGGGCCGTAGTTGTCGCCGATGCTCGCGCCGTGCGGCAGCAGCGCGTACTTGTCAGCGATGTATGCGTAGGCGTGAAAGCTGACGGCAGTGACATCGTAAACTTCGCGCGTGGCCTTTTCGTTTAAGCTCTGTATGTCTTCGAGGACGTGCGTGAATTGCAAATCGCCCGTGTCGATTTTGTTGGTGGCGAGGCCGTAGAACATAAACGCATCGTCGGAATCCGGCGAGTGCGCGATAGAGATGGTGCGTGTTTCAGTTGCGGTGGACATAGATTTCTCAAAAGCCAGAGACTGTGTAAGTCAAGTATTTAATAAATTGCCTCCAGCTTTAGCTGGAGGATAACAATCGACAAGATACAGGCTTTAGCCAAACTCTTCGGCTAAAGCCGATCATTTCAGTGCTAATTTTGTCCACTAGCTGAAGCTAGTGGCAATTCATGTAAATCCATAAACCTAAATTACAGAGCCTTAAACGGCAACTGCTTCCTGCGAAATTGGATTGATCGGATTGTAAAGCGTGTCGCGTTCCGTCGCTTCAAAGCCTGCGTCTTCGATGAGGCGTATGATTTCACCCTTGTTCATCTTAACTTCGTTGTTGGACTCGACAGAGTAGCTTTCCGATAATTCGCCGCCGTCTGTGATCGTGCCGTCGAGGTCGTTTGCGCCGTAATGCAAGGCGACTTGCGCGAGACGCTTGCCGAGCATCACCCAGTAAGCTTTGATGTGCGGAAAATTATCCAGCATCAAACGCGAGACGGCGATGGTCTTCAAAGAATCGACGCCCGAAGGCCCCGGCAAGTGCGAGAGTTTTGTGTCTTCCGGGTAAAAGGCGAGCGGAATAAAACATTGAAAGCCGCCCGATTCGTCTTGCTGCTCGCGCAATTGAATGAAATGGTCAACGCGGTCTTCCGTCGATTCGATATGCCCGTAGAGCATCGTCGCGTTCGTCTTTAATCCCGCTTGATGAACTTTGCCGGAGAGCGAGAGCCAGCGCGCGGCGTCGCATTTGTGGGCGCAGAGAAGGGAGCGCGTCGGCTCGCGGAAAATCTCTGCGCCGCCGCCCGGACATGAATCCATTCCGGCGGCTTTCAATTGCCCGATAACTTCGTCGTCCGACATTTTGTAAAAGCGCGCGAAGTGATCGAGTTCGACCATCGTAAAAGCCTTCAAGTGAAGCTGCGGGTATGCGTGCTTCAAACCCGAAAGCAAATCCGTGAAATAAGCGAAGGGAAGTTTCGTGTTGAGGCCGCCGACGATGTGCAATTCCGTCGCGCCTTCGCGCACCGCTTCGCCCGCGATCTTCAGCGATTCGTCGATGTTGTGCGTGTACGCGTCCGCTTGCCTGGGCGTGCGGTAAAAGCCGCAGAATTTACAATCGGCGTAGCAGACGTTCGTGAAATTGAAATGGCGATTGACGTTAAAATAAGTCGTGCGCCCGTGACGTTCGCGCCTGACTGTGTCGGCTAATTTAGCGAGCGCGGAGAGATCGTTTGTTTCGTAAAGAGCCACGCCGTCGGCGAATGAAAGCCGTTCCCTTGCGCTTACCTTTTCGGCGATGGAATTGATTTTTGCGTCGTGTGATAAAAACATCTGTAATTATTTCCAAGCATGAAGTGAGGCGGAAATGGCCGCGCCTCCGAAGGTCGCCAGAAGTATAACGCTGACGAACGCGTTTGTCGTAAAGAACGCTGCGTTCAAGCGCCCCAAATTATCCGCGCGGACAAGCGTGTGCTGGTAGATGAGCAGCGCACCCGTCGCCACAACTCCGAGAAACGCCAGCGCGCCGAGATTCGTCATCCAAAACAAAGCGACGAGCGCCGCGAATGCACACACATGAAGCAGGCGTGAAACCCACAACGCGCGCCCGACACCGATTCGCGCCGGAATCGAATGCAAGCCCGCCGCCCGGTCAAACTCATAATCCTGACACGCGTAGAGCACGTCGAATCCGGCTGTCCACAGCAAGACGATCAAAGACAAAAGCAACGGCACAAAACTATTAATCTCTCCGCGCACGGCGATCCAAGCGCCTGTCGGAGCAATCGCCAGACACCAGCCGAGCACGATGTGCGACAGCGACGTAAAGCGTTTTGTGTACGAGTAAAGCAGAAGGCTCGCCAGCGCGACGGGAGCCAGCAGGAGCGTTAAGCGGTTGAGCATCGCGGCGGCTACGAAGAAGAGAATCGCCGAAGCAATTGTAAACACCCACGCGAAGGAAACGGAGAGCATTCCCGCCGGAATCGCGCGCATCTGTGTGCGCGGATTGCGCGCGTCTATTTCTTTGTCCGCGATGCGGTTAAAGGCCATCGCCGTCGAGCGCGCGCCGACCATCGCAATGGTAATCCAGAGCAGTTCGCGACATGCGGGTATTCCGCGCGCCGCCAGCACCGCGCCCAGAAAGGCAAACGGCAGCGCAAACAAAGTGTGCTCGATCTTAATCATTTCGAGCGTCGTGCGAACGTTTCGTGCAACGGTATTCATAGCAAAGCGAACTTACGGCAATCAGAACGAGGTGATTATTCGACGAGAAATCGTTTTCAGATTTTCATTCGACACGCACAGTCGGCGCAAAAGTTTACGTGCAACTGTCAGGCCATTGGCTTACGGCACGAAAACGCCGCTCATCATGCTTTTGTTTTGCAACATGCCAATTCTCAAATCGCTTCGTGGCGCTCTGCCAAATATTTAATTAATGGCTGCAAAATGCTACCCATAATCAAACTTATAATGATACGGGTCGCAGCAACCGTCCGCAAGCGCGTCCGCTTCATTCTTTTTTGTATAATCATATCTCTCGCGCCTCTACGGTCTCTGCGGTAGGTTCCGTTTGCGCTCTCATGCTTGTTCGGGCGTTGCCCTATTTGATGCTAGAATCTTCTTCTATTACATTTTATTTTGCATTGTCAGGCATGGTTTTGGCGTATGGATTTGCAGGAAGTCGAAAATTTACTGCGCGCTTACCGCAGCGGCGAGACGGATACAAGCGCGACACTGCAGGCGATCAAAAATCTTCAGTACGAAGACATAGGCTATGCGCGCGTCGATCATGCGCGGGCTGAAAGGCAGGGATTTCCCGAAGTCGTTTTCGGCGCAGGAAAAACTCGCGCGCAGATTGTCGGCATCGTCGAACGCCTCATAGCGCGCGCGCCCAACGTGCTTGTGACGCGCACGGACGAGGGCGTGTTCGGCGAAGTGCGCAATGTTGCGACGGATGCCGAGTGGCACGAAGCGGCGCGCATGATACGCATTCAGCGCGACACAACGGAGCGCGGCACGGGCGAGATCAGCATTATCACGGCAGGCACAAGCGACATTCCCGTCGCGGAAGAAGCGGCGCTGACCTGCGAAGCGATGGGCAATCGCGTGCGCAGAATTTGGGATGCGGGCGTCGCGGGAATTCACCGCATTTTGTCGGAACGCGAGCTGCTGCAAAAATCGCGCGTCGTGATTGTCGTCGCGGGGATGGAAGGCGCGCTGCCTTCGGTTGTCGGCGGGATGGTAGCGGTTCCCGTGATCGCTGTGCCGACGAGCATCGGCTACGGCGCATCTTTCGGCGGCGTCGCGGCGCTTCTCGGAATGCTGAATTCGTGCGCGTCGAACGTGACGGTCGTTAATATAGATAACGGTTTCGGCGCGGGCTTTGTGGCGAGTTTAATTAACCGGAAATTTGCCGCGCCCGAATAATTCGACGGCTCGTTCACTTAACATAAAGTTAGATACCTTCTTGTGTGTATGAAACAGATTCGTGTATGGCATTCCCGATAGATAATCATGGTGAAATAAAGTGGATCAACCTTAGGGCATTGAACGCTGCTGATTTTAAGCAGCATTTACTTACAAAGGCTTTTGAAGAATTGAAAGCTGCGAATGGATATAATATTGAGATTCAAGGTAATAGAATATCTTTTCGAGGCGGTATGTTTCGGTTTGTATCTAACTGGAATATTCTAACTCAGATTGATAAAGGGTACATTGAAATTGCGCCCTCTTCGGAAGGCTTGACGGTCTCTTATTACATCAGTTTTAGGCAGCTAAGTACTCCGACATATTTAGAGTAAGCTATGATTGAAATCTGAGAAGTTGATATGCAAACTTGTTCCGATTGCTTTGAGTGCCAGCCTCACCGCATAGCTTAAGGTTTCTCTCGTTGCATAATCTTTCGGCGCGAGCCATTCATATTTCAGCTTGCGCCACAGTGTTTCGACAATGTTCAAGTGCGGCGAGTAGCGCGGCAAGTAAAACAGATACAGACCACGCTGTTGCCACACTTTGATTCGTTCTTTGATAATTTTTGCCCGATGCACGGCCGCATTATCCAAGACAATGACGGTGAGTTTCTGCAAGCCAATTGAGAATCGCTCAAAGTGGTCGAAGAAGAACTGGCCGGTCATTGTTTCAGTGGTTGTTTCAATTATTGAATGATTATCTCTTGAAAGCAGCGCAAAGCAGTTGACGCCACGCCCTTTTTCACTCGGCATCGAGACTTCTTCATCTTTGAACTGCCACGCATATGGCACACAGGGAGTAAGCGAAACCGCCGCTTCGTCTGCATAGTACAAATCAATCTTGTGTGTTTCAGACAAAGTTTCCAACTCTCCTAAGATTTCGCGTTTGAGTTGATAAATCTCCGCCGTCTCTTGGCCTTTGACTCGTCGCCTCAGACGCTTATATCGGCAGTCAAGTTTTTTAAGAAACGCACGAGCGTCCGTTGTGAAAACTCTTTGCCCAAATCTTCTTCAAGCGCGGCTTTCGCTTGTGAGATGCGCTGGCGATGTTCGGTTACGGCTTGGCGCACGCGCGCAGCGTCCGTTGCGGTGGACAAGATGCCGGGGCGCCCACGTCCCGGCTTTGTCCGTAAGCCTTCGATACCTTCGCACAGGTAGCGATGCAGCCAATCATTGACGCTCTTTTCGCCGCACCCGAAGATGGCGGCAATCTCCTTTGATTTGCGCCCTTGAGTTTTGAGCAAAACTATCTGGCACCGCTGGCGAAACGTATGGCTTTGATCGCGGCGGTGGCCCGCTTCAAGTGCGGCGCGCGTTTTATCGTCGAGAGTGATTTTGATGAATCTGCCCATAATGCAGATAGCTTACTATATTTTTGGCGCAGTACTTACTTATTGCATCGTTATTTATCATTGGCGCAATGGGAGTGATTCTTTCATATCAGGACGTTTCTATATCTTCGATGGGAAAGGCCAAGCTGTTGGGAGTTTCGTGGCTCTTAATCTTTGGCTTGAATTGGCTGATTGCAGCAATAAGATTTCCGATGTTTATCGAGCGGATTATTCGGGAAACGCGCATCTAACAAATCATTTGGAGATAACTGCCCGATTTCGTGGCTCTCTTCAATCTTCCTTTGATGTAGATTAAATGCTCCATACGGGAAGTATCTCAATTCCAGCGTTTACGTGACATAAAGATCGCCGCTTACACTAACAGAATCTTATAGTGCCCTCAGCATTGCGACACGTTATTCTCACCAAAAGCTTCCACCGCGCGCGCCGCTATTTATGTCTGCGCGCGTATTTGCTCATCGCAGTCTGCGTCATTAATCTATTCGCGCAGGGTTGCGGTGCGCGTCGCACGCCAGACCTCAAGCGCGTGTTCGCGGAAGCGCGCACGCGCACGGGCAAGCGTCCTTTGATCGTCATTCCCGGCATACTCGGCTCGCAACTCGTCAACCAAAAAACAGGTGAGATCGTTTGGCCTTCGGCCTTTCGCTCGGCAGCCGACGGCCTGAGCTTGCCCGTATCGCCGCGCCTTGCGGAGAATCGGGATAACTTGGTCGCGGAAAAAATCGTTGATACGGCGAAGCTTTTTAACACTGTGCGTTTCGCGCGGCTCGTGCCGGAAGTTTACGTTTATCGTGAATTGTTGCAGGCGCTCAACGATTACGGCGGCTACCGCGAAGGCGATTGGGAGAATCCGGGAGCAAACGGCGATCAGGATACATTTTATGTTTTCGCTTACGATTGGCGGCGCGACAACGTCGAAAACGCGCGCTTGCTCGTCACACGCATCGAAGAATTGAAACGCAAACTTGATCGCCCCGACTTGCGCTTCAACATCGTCGCGCATTCGATGGGCGGCCTTCTCGCGCGCTACGCGGCGATGTATGGAGATGCTGATCTACCTGAAGGCGAAGCGTCCGCACAGCCGACTTGGGCGGGCGCTGGTTTGATTAACAATATCTTTATGTTCGGCACGCCGAACAACGGTTCGATGGAAGCCTTCGCTACACTGCTCGGCGGCTACTCGATCACAGACGGTTTGCGGCGGCGCTTGCCTCTACTTAACAAACTCTCGCGCGAAGACGCCGTCACGATCCCCGCCTTGTTTCAACTTCTGCCGCACAATGGCGCGGAGCGTTTTCTTGATGAAAATCTCAAATCCATCAAAATTGATCTCTACGATCCAAGCGTGTGGCAACGTTATAAATGGTCTGCCGCTAACGACGCGGATTTCCGTCGTCGCTTTAGGGATGGGAATACACGCGCCGACGATCCGCCGCAGCGCGGCTCGCTCGACGCGCTCGACGCTTATTTCGATGAAGTTATCAAACGCGCCAAAGGTTTTCATGAAGCTATTAACCGGACAGAGAGCGGCGAGTTTCCGGTCAAGATATTTGTCTTCGGCGGCGATTGTGAAG
>JBPCOJ010000130.1:0-2974 GCA_051000345.1 Pyrinomonadaceae bacterium
CTGTAACGCCGCAATCGAGTCCAATCAATCCGGCGACTCCGTCCACTGTCGCCTATGTCGGCGCGCCCGGCGCAGAGCCGCCGCATGTGAGAGGCGCTTCGAGCGAGGCGGCGGCAAGCGGCGCGGCGGTGACCATCGAAGAGTTCGGCGATTTCCAATGCCCGCCGTGCGGCTTGCTGTACCCGGATTTGAAAAAACTGGAGAGCACTTACGGCACTCGTCTACGCGTCATCTTTCGTGAATTCCCACTCGCTGCGCTGCACAAGAACGGTTTCGATGCCGCGCGCGCGGCGGAAGCCGCAGAGCAGCAGGGAAAGTTCTGGGAAATGCACGATAAGCTCTACGAGACTCAAAAAATGTGGAGCGACGCGACGCCGAATGCACGACCTGCCTTTATCAATTTCGCGCGCTCCCTCGGACTAGATGTCGAACGCTTCACGCGCGACTTGGACGGGCAAATTCCCAACTCGCGTATTCTACTCGACATGAAGCGCGGCGACTCGCTCGGCGTCAAAGGCACTCCGACCATCTTCATCAACAGCCGTGAAGTGAAGCCCGACAATATGACTTTGCCCGCCTTGAGCGCCGCCATCGATGCCGCGCTGTCCGCAGGCAATCAGAGCCGCAAGTAAAACAGTCGTGCAAAACGGCACACAAGGAATCAACAAAAACGGCGCGCGCTTCTACATCGCCGCCGCCGTTCTTTCGCTGTGCGGGCTTGCCGATGCGATTTACCTGACAATCGAACATCTGACGGGGCGCAGCGTGCGCTGCACAATCTCCGGCGGCTGCAACGAAGTGCTGCAAAGCGCTTACGCGAAAATCGGCTCGATCCCGACGGCGAGTCTCGGCGCGCTCGCTTACTTTACGGCGTTTAGTCTCGCCACGCTGATCCTCTTCGGTTACACGCGCGCGCGCGCGCCGCTCGTCGCGCTCACAATGCTGATGCTCATAACTTCGCTCGTGCTTTTTTTCGTGCAGGCGTTTGTGCTACACGCCTTCTGCGAATTTTGTTTGCTCTCGGCGATCATCACCGTTCTTTTGTCAACAGTCGTTTTCATAGCGCAACGTAAAAAACTTTAATCCTCGAACTCTCCGCGCAACCCGCACGAATCATTCACGCGCAAACTGTTTCATTAATGCGCTCTCGCGTTCTTCAATTTCATATATCAATCGCACGGCTTTGAGGATACGTGAACGATTGTTAAAATCATTCGACACCGTTTTCGAGAGGCAGTAAATAGAGTTGCTTGGAACCTTCATTCGCGCGCGTGAACGCAAACTCGCGCACCGCGATAAAAACAGAATCGTGCGCCCGTTCGAGTGGGGCGCGTCCTTTGTCGCAGACCACGCGGGAGACGGCGAGGATGAGCGCGGCTTCTTAGCAGACTATACGCAGCAAGCAGTGGAGCGAAGCGAAGAGTTTTACGCGCTGCCTTCGGTTACGGACTACAGGCTGGCGGGAGACAGGCTTACTTGGACGAGCGCCGTGCAAACGTCTTCTGCGGAAAACAACATTGTCAACGCGCGCTTTTTTCAAGCGCTCTCGTCAAACAAAAATATTGAAGAGGTTGACGGCGGCAATAACACCCGTCGCGCCAAACGCGCCGTGCTGGTGCTCCCGCAATGGAATGCGGACGCGGCGAGCCACGTCGAACTCTGTCGCCTGCTCAATCGTTTCGGCATTAGCGCCTTGCGTTTGACATTGCCATTCCACGAAGCGCGCCGCCCGCCCGAACTAGAGCGCGCAGACCACTTAATTAGCTCGAATGTCGGGCGCACGATTCAATCTATGCGGCAGGCCGTGACGGACGCGCGCGCCGCCGTTACATGGCTCAAGGAACATCGCGGCTTCGAGCGCGTCGGCATCATCGGCACAAGCATCGGTTCGTGCGCGGGCTTTCTGACCTTCGCGCACGACGAGCGCATCGACGCAGCCGTTTTCAATCATGTCTCCGGCTATTTTGCCGATGTCACTTGGCACGGCATCTCTACGCAACACGTCCGGCAGGGCTTCGGCGATGAACTCACACTCGACGAACTGCGCGAGCTATGGCTGCCGATTAGTCCCTTTCCGTACATTCCCAGATTACTCAAAATGCGCCCGCGCCCGATGCGTTTTATCGCCGCCCGCCACGATTTGACTTTCCCTGCGCATCTCACGCGCGATGTTATAAGTGAGTTCAAACGCCTCGACATTCCCGTTAATGTGACGTGGCTTCCCTGCGGCCACTACACGAGCGGCGAAACGCCTTGGAAATACCTCGACGGCTGGAAAATCGTTTCGTTCATACGCAAGCATTTGTAAGCCTCGCCGAACCGAAGCAAACAAACTGAAATATCAATCGAAACTTTAATCGGAACTCGAATCTTTTTCGATGGCTTCGCGGTTGAATGCTTCACTGTTTTTGCCTTCTTCGCCATGTCGCGCGAGCATTGCTTCGACCTGATTTTCGAGCACGATGGCGGGCGCATAGTTTTCTAATTGCAGGCAACTCCGTGCAGCTTCATCGAGCGCGTATTGCGGCAAGAGTCCGACGACTTCGCTTCCCGCGATGCGCACACCCTCGCGCTCTGCCTCGCGCGCGACTGCGGCAAAAGCCTGATGCAAACCCGTCACTTCCGGGTTTACAAGATTCATCGAAACCTGCACCAGCCCGCGCGATTTTAGTTCAAGCCCGAGCGCTTTCAAATACGGCAATCCACCATCTCGCGCCCGTACTGCGCTTGCAATCCGTCGCGCAATCGTCACATCGTCCGTCAGCAGATTAACGTTATACGCGATCAGAAATGGACGCGCCCCGATAATCACTGCGCCCGCGCTTTCATGCACACGCCGCTTGCCGACATCCGGCGCTCTCTCTGCAACCTTGCCGATCTCTTCGCGCAACTTCTCAAACCCACCCCGCCGCACATCCTCTAGATTCACACGCTCCGGCTTCAGTGCTGCCCGCTCATAAAAGTAAACCGGAAT
>JBPCOJ010000139.1:0-33510 GCA_051000345.1 Pyrinomonadaceae bacterium
TTTGTACTTTCTGCCCTCTTCGACCGGTTATTGTGTGGCGAAGCGCCGCGGCCGGGTTCTGTGGCGGGGGCGCTGCTTCGCTCTAAAGTTGTGCGATCCCATTTCGCAAGGTCTGCTCCCGCATCATACGTGCTTTGTAGAAGTTCCATCAACGCGCCTGCGGGCGAACCGGCTTGCCGCACATCTTCATAGAGCAGAACAAATTCCTTCATGCTCTTGCTGTAAAACGCCCGGGCGCAATCATTATTCTCTCTACACAAGAAGTTCGGTAATTTTCATTGTAACATTTATGCCTAATGAAAAAGTGCCGCGAGACCTCAATCTCGCGGCACTTTCATTACATGGCTCGCGTTAAGCAACTGTCATTGAACAAGACTTATCGCGCGCGTGCTTTGAATCAAGGCTTTATTCCCATGAGAGCGCTATTGCTTTTCAGGCCTGCAATTCTGGGTGCATATCCTCAACGGTGGCACGCAGCGCGCCGAACGCAATAACTATCTGGGAATGGTGCAGGCGTTCATCAAAGCCCTAGAGTACCGCGAACGCTTCGACCACTAAACACCTCAGAACTTTATCTTCATAGCAATTCAAACACCGATGCCGCTTCAGTTGATAGTTGAAGCGGCATCGGTGTTTTTAGCGCCTTTATCGTGTAGATGATCCATCGTACAGATGGCGATGTTTTATTATTCCGTAACAACCGATCATTATCAGCGCCAGCCCGATAACGACATGCAAAATATCATCGGCCTTCGTCCAGTGAAACAGTCTCTCTGGAAAAAGATGTGCGCGAGAGCTTGATAAAGGTCAATCAGCCCGAAGCCGATATTGAAATTGATTGCCAGCCATTCGTCCTTCGATAACCAAAGAGCGATTCCGAGACAACCGAAGACGATATGAAAGACGTTGTAAGGCATCGCCCCGCTGGTTAATCCCTTATCAGCCGGTATCAGAAAACCCGCGATGCCGGTCAAAATTAATACGGGCGCAAACACCATCAAGGCGATGCGGTTAGCACTCTTTTTATTCAAGCTGATAATCCTTTGTTGTTTGCGCCGGACAGACGGAAACGAATTCTTACGATAGGCGTCTAACGTTATGACGAACCGTCCCGGCTGATGCTTTCGACTGGAATTTAACAGAGTGCGAATGCGGGTTCAATCATCGACACAAAAGATTGTCCCGAAAGTAACTAAACGACTCTGCACTGAAAGTGCAGAGGTTTGAAGAGGACTGAAAGTCCGTCATCAACCAAGCATGAACGTATCAGTATCATTGTTCGATGGCTGGCGATGGTGTTCAAGATATTCTTCGACCATCTCCTCCGTAATGTTTCCCGTACTCCATGCGCCGTACCCGATTGACCAGAAAGGCTTGCCCCAATATCTTTTCTGCAATTCCGGGTACTCGCGTTGCAACATCCGTGACGTTCGACCTTTGAGCCGTCGCACGATTTCCGATACTGATTGCGACGGGGCGTATTCGATCAGCATATGCACATGGTCTTTGCTCACCGCACCTTTGAGTATCCTGATGTCTTCCGAATCGCAGATTTGGATGATTAGCTCTCGACATCTTTTCTGGATATCACCTTTGAGCACGTGATAGCGATATTTCGTCGTCCACACGATGTGCGCCGTTAATCTCGTGATTGTATGGTTGCCACGTCGGTTCTCTCGCATACGCCACACGCTAGCATTGCGAGAACTGTGTAGCAACTGAAAGTCTTGCACCGAAGGTGCATAGGTTTGCACTAGCGTGTTGGGACACTAAAGCTGCTTGAAAACAATTCGTTCCAGCCTGCCTTGCTACTCCCGGGACATCGCTAATGTTCGCTATGGTTGTTTGCTCACAGGCTTGTGTTTTACAGATGCGCCTAGCGAGAACGTGACGAGATTAGCGTTAGCTTACTAACTCAGGAACGCGAGCAAATCCTTCGTCAAGCGTTCTTTGTGCGTGGCGAACAAACCATGAGGTGCGCCGTCATACTCGATTAGTTCGGCACCGGGAATTCCACGCGCCGCCGCGCGCCCGCTCACATCGATCGGGACGGTTTTATCATCAATTCCGTGAATAATCAGCGTCGGAACTTTGAAGCTCGCAAGGTCAGGCCGGAAGTCCGTCGTCGCAAAGGCTTCGGCGCAAGCGAGCGTCGCCTTCAGGCTCGCCTGCATCGCCACGTTCCGCGACGATTCGAGCAGTTCATCGCTTACAGGATGTGACACTAAACCGACGCCGTAGAAATCCTTGAAGAAGCCCCCGAAGAAATGCGCGCGGTCTTGCTTTATGCCTTCAGCCATCTGATCGAACGTCGCCTGATCCGTGCCGTCCGGATTGTCAGTGGTCTTGAGCATGTACGGCACCACCGATGAAACGAGCACGGCTCGAGAAACCTTTCTTCCACCGTGCCGCGACATATAGCGCGCCACTTCGCCGCCGCCCATCGAAAAGCCGACGAGCGCCGCATCAGTCGCGCCTGTTTCCTCTATAACGGCGGCGAGGTCGTCAGCCAGCGTGTCGTAGTCGTAACCATTCCAAGGCTGTTCGGAGCGCCCGAAGCCACGTCTGTCGTATGCAATCGCGCGCAAGCCTGCGTCAGCAAGCGCCATCGCTTGATCGTCCCAGCTATCGGCTGAAAGCGGCCAGCCGTGCATGAGGATTACGGGATGACCCTTTCCCCAGTCCTTTACATAAAGCTTCGTGTTGTCGCGTGTCGTAATGTATGCCATTTATTTCCCCCATTACGGAGCGGTTATCGCTCCTGTTTCATAAGTATTAGATAGCACCGGCGAGCCTTTATTAAACTTATTATCGAGCGCATTTCTATGCTCAAGTTATGCTTAATTTGTGCGCTTCACGGAGTGTCTGATTTTAGATGTTCGATGTTTGGTCGAGTGAGCGACGGCTTGACAGGCGTATGTTGTGAAGTTAATGTGAGGCGTTCCACGTAGGATGATCTTTGCAGTTGAAGTAGAGGCGCAACCTCCAAGAGTAGCCGGGCCGCAGAACATGAAGGATTCGCGGATGGTCTGGTGAAAGGGGTAGGTTGCCGAATCTCGTTTGCGCCACCTTCAGGCGCGGCGAGTTGGTCGCTGCGGCTAAATCCGCAGGACTGCCACCGCACATTTCGGTGGAGAGCTACGACACGATTCAAACCAACGCGCCGTCGAAATTAGAAGCGCGCTTTCGTTTGAAGGACTTTTTTCCGAAGAGGCCAGTCGTATGCAAAATGCGGCTGGCCTCTTTTCTTTTTGTATCCGTTTCAGTTCGGGTTTTGAGGTGATGTTTATTAAACCGTTAGTTATGAAGTTCGGCGGCACGTCGATTGAAGATACGCCCGCCTTTGCGCGCACCGCTCGAATCATCAGCGCGCAACGCCGTGCGCAGCCCGTCATCATCGTCTCCGCGATGAGCCGCATGACCGATGCCCTCGTGCGCAGCGTCGTGGTCGCTCAACAAAGCGGCGACGCGGATGAAGGCTTTTCCGTTCTCGCCGAACATTTCGCGCGTCACACAACAATTGCGCAAACTTTATTGAACGACGCGGCGCGGGCTGACTTTCAAGTGGTTCTCGAAAGGGCAGCGCGCGAAGTGCGTGAATTACTCGAACAGGTACGCGCGCGTGCGATGCCGCTTTTCTTTTTGCAGGATGTGATCGTCGCTTACGGCGAACAACTCTCCGCAGTCCTGCTGACCGCTGTTCTACAAGCCAACGAATTGCCCGCGCAATACGTCGATGCGCGGCGCTGCATTACGACAAACGATGAGCATGGAAACGCCGCGCCGCTCACTGAAGAAACAAGCGAGCGCACGCGCCGCGAGCTTGCTCCGCTTATCGAAGCCGGACGCATTCCCGTGCTCGGCGGGTTCATCGCCGCCACACAAAGCGGCGCGACGACTACGCTCGGGCGCGGCGGCTCGGACTATTCCGCCGCCATCATCGGCGCGGCGATTGACGCGCGCGAGATAGAAATTTGGAGCGATGTAACGGGCGTCTTGACGGCAGACCCGCGCATCGTCGAGAACGCGCGCACAGTGCCTTCGCTCACATACGAAGAAGCGGCGGAACTCGCTTACTTCGGCGCGAAGGTGCTGCATCCGAAAACGATTCAACCGGCTGTCGAGCGCGGCATTCCCGTGCGCGTGCGTAATTCGCGCCAGCCCGCAGAGGCCGGAACGACTATCTTCACAGACACAGATGTTGCGCCTCATAGCGTCAAAGCCATCGCGCACAAAACAGGCATCACGACCTTGCAAATCACTTCGGCGCGAATGCTCGGCGCTTACGGTTTCCTGCGCGCCGTCTTCGAGATTTTCGATAGACACCGCATCATCGTCGATGTCGTTACCACGTCGGAAGTCAGCCTTTCGCTGTCAGTCGATGATCCGCGCGCGCTTCCCTCGATACTCCCCGAACTGCAACAACTCGGAGCCGTCGAAATCGAAAATCGTCGCGCCATCATCGCCGTCATAGGCGAAGGCTTGCGCGCCACGCCGGGACTTGCGGCGCGTGTTTTTTCAACGATCAGCGACATCAATATCCCGCTTATCTCGCTCGGCGCGTCGAGCGTTAATCTGACTTTCATTGTCGCCGAAGAAAACGTCAACGAAGCAGTCAACAGGCTTCACCAAGCCTATTTCGAGCGCGGCATAAAAGGAGCGGCAACGGCTTGAGACTCGCACTAATCGGTTACGGCGCGATGGGCAAACTCGTCGCCGCGCGTGCAGAAGCAGCAGATCACGAAGTCGCGCTCACACTGACTTCGCGCGGTGCGGAGCGAAGCGTCGAAGAATTGACGAATCGACTGCGCGGCATGGATGCGGCGATTGATTTTTCGGTGGCCGATGCAGTGCCGCTTCATGTGCTGGCGTGCGCGCAAGCGGGAGTGCCGCTCGTTGAAGGAACGACAGGCTGGAGCAATCAAGAGGCACAAGTTCGCCGTCTCGTCGCGGAGCACGATGGTGCATTGGTTTACGGCGCGAACTTTTCAATCGGCGTGCAAATCTTTTATCGCATCGTGGCGCACGCTGCTGAATTGTTTAAGGCCGTAGAAGAGTATGCGCCGTTCGTTGAAGAAGCACATCACGCACGCAAACAGGATGCGCCGTCCGGCACTGCGCTGCAACTGATTGAATTAATAAAGCCGCATTTCAATCAGGAGATTCCCGTTTCTTCGACGCGCGCCGGATACATCCCGGGTACGCACAGCGTCGGCTTCGATTCCCTTGCCGACTCTGTGACGCTCACGCACACGGCGCGCACGCGCGAAGGTTTTGCGGCGGGCGCGCTTCTCGCAGCGCAGTGGATTAAAGGACGGCGCGGCGTTTATTTGTTTTCCGATGCGTGCGATCAAATTCTTAAAGAAGGCGGAGACCGAAAAAATGACGATGCAAATTGATTGGCTGCGCGGCTGCGCGACGGCGATGGTAACGCCCTTTACAGCAACGGGCGAAATTGATAAAACGCGCTTGCGCCAACTCATCGAACGACAGATTGCGGGCGGCGTGCGCCTGCTCGTTCCCTGCGGCACGACGGGCGAGAGCGCAACCTTGACGGAAGCGGAGGATCGGCGCGTTATCAAGCTCACAATCGAAGCGGCGCGCAGGCGTGCGCGCATCATCGCAGGCACGGGAAGCAACTCCACCGCCGACGCTGTTGCGTATACGCGCGCGGCTCTTGAACTCGGTGCGGATGCCGCGCTCGTCGTCGCGCCCTATTACAACAAGCCTACGCAGGAAGGACTCTACGCACACTTTCGCGCCGTCGCGGAAGCCGTTCCCGACTTTCCGATTGTGCTCTACAACGTACCCGGGCGCACTTCGTCCAACATCTCCGCGACAACCGTGCTTCGTCTCGCGCAGGCGACGCAGAACATCGTCGCTATCAAGGAAGCTTCGGGCGATGTCGGGCAGATTATGGACATTTTGCGCGCGCGTTCCGAAGGATTCAGCGTGCTGTCGGGCGACGATGCCTTGACGCTGCCGCTCATTGCGGCGGGCGCTGACGGAGTAATTTCCGTCGCCTCGAATGAAGTGCCGGATTTGATGGCGCGATTAACGGAACTCGCCCTCGCCGGAGAGTGGAACGATGCGCGCGCGCTTCACTATCGCTTGCTGCCGCTGATGCAGGCGAACTTCATAGAGTCTAGCCCCGGCCCCGTCAAGGCAGTGCTCGCGCTGCTCGGCTTGATCGAAGAAAATTTCCGGTTGCCGCTCGTGCCTGTGCAGGAAGCGACGCGCGTTCGCTTGCGCGCAATCCTCATCGAACTCGGACTCTTGCGGGAGGCGGTTCATGCTGCTGCGTGAAAAAATCGAGGCGCTCGCCGCGTCAGATCAAAAAGAGTTTACGAAAAATGACCGCGCATTATTCGTGGACTTCAAGACGGCGCTCAACGCGGGACAGGTGCGCGCCGCCGAACGAGATGAGCGCGGCGCATGGCAAGTCAATTCATGGGTCAAGCGCGGACTGCTGCTCGGCTTTCGCATGGGCGCGCTTGCGGATATGTCCGCCGCTGGTAATTTGCGCTTCTTCGATAAGGATACTTACCCGCTGCGCGCGATGACCGTTGGTGACCGCGTGCGGATTGTGCCGGGCGGATCGAGCATACGCGACGGCTGCTACATCGCGCAGGGCGTCGTTTGTATGCCGCCGATGTATGTCAACGCGGGCGCTTACGTCGATGAAGCGACGATGATCGACAGCCATGCACTCGTCGGTTCATGCGCGCAAATCGGCAAGCGCGTGCATCTCTCCGCCGCCGCGCAGATCGGCGGAGTATTGGAGCCGATTGGCGCGCTGCCCGTCATCATCGAGGACGATGTGCTCGTCGGCGGCAACTGCGGCGTTTATGAAGGCACGATTGTGCGCGAGCGCGCGGTCTTGGCTCCGGGAACGATTCTGACAGGCGCAACGCCCGTTTTCGATCTCGTGCGCGAGGAAATTTATCGCCGGAACGATGCGTCTCCGCTGGAGATTCCGGCGGGCGCAGTCGTCGTGCCGGGTTCCCGCGCCGTTCAAACAAAGCAAGGGCGGGAGTGGAATCTTTCGCTCTACGCGCCCGTCATCATCAAGTACCGCGACGAGCGAACAAACGCGGCGACGCTGCTGGAGGATTACCTGCGTTGAAGCGATTCGCGCCGCCGACATTCTTGCGCCACATTGAGAAGAACACAATTCATCGAATCTTTGCCCGTGCCGCCGCTTACCTTCGTGATAGGATGCGCTCATGGTCTCCACTTTCAAACGCGATCTGATACGCGAGTATCTCTCTCATCTCGAAGTCGAGCGCGGTTTGTCTGCCAACTCGCGCGAAAGCTATCGCCGCGATCTGCTGCGGCTCGACGCGTGGGCTGGCAAACAAAGCAAGGCGTTGGAGAGTCTCGAACGGGCGGATATTTCGGCATGGCTCGCAGACCTTTCGCGCGAAAAACTCGCTCCGTCTTCTATCTCAAGAATGCTGTCGGCAGCCAGCGGATTCTACCGGCATTTGCAGCGCGACGGGCATCTTAAAAACAATCCGACCGAGAACGTCACGCCGCCGCGCGGCGACCAAAAGCTTCCGCGCCACCTAACAGAAGAAGAAGTCGAAGCCTTCCTTGCCGTTCCGAACACCATGCTTCCCGAAGGCGTGCGGAATCGCGCCGTGCTGGAGTTGCTGTATGCGACGGGCTTGCGCGTCTCCGAGCTGGCGAATCTTTTGGTGAGCGACGTCGATCTGGAAAAGGGAATGCTGCGCTGTCGCGGCAAGGGCAGCAAAGAGCGTTTAGTGCCAATCGGCAAAAGCGCGCTGCACTGGCTGGAAATTTATTTACGCGGCAAGCAGCGCGTGGAAGCGTCGATGAAGGGGAAAAAGCAGATCCTCTTTTTAATTAACGGCGGCGAGCCGATGACGCGGCAATGGATATGGTCGCTTGTCAGCGATTACGCCAAACGCGCGGGGCTTGTTGACGTTTCGCCGCATACGTTTCGCCATACGTTCGCCACACACCTTTTAGAGCACGGCGCGGATACGAGGTCTGTGCAAACGCTTCTAGGCCACGCTGATCTGGCGACGACACAGATTTACACCCACGTCTCGAACACTCGCTTGCGGCAGAGCTACAACAAATATCATCCGCGCGCACGCGAGCATAATTCAACGGAGAAGTCCGACACGGATGAATGATTTGAATAATTCAAGGGCGCGTTAAGAACGTCAGAGACTTTGCTATGCCGCATGATCTTGCTCGACGATCTTCGTTTGTTTTTTGAAGGCGACTGCCGAGATGCTGCCGAGTATCAGCGCGCCGCCGAGGAATGTTTGCGGCAGGAGTTTTTCATCCAAAGCAAGCGCGCCGACAATCACCGCGACAAGCGGCGTGGCAAGCGAAATCGTCATCGCCTTTGTCGATTCGACGCGATGCAAAAGCCAGTAGAACAACCAGAACGCCACGATTGTTCCGATGATCGCAAGGTAAAACACCGCGAAGATGGCGCTCCCCGTCCAATGAAAGTTCAGCGGATTCCCTTCGCTCCACAATCCGAACAAAACAATCGGCACCAGCCCGCAAACCATTTGCCCGAAAAGCAGACCGACGGGATGAAATGCGCCGCCGCTCGACTTAACTAAAATGCTCGATTCCGCCGCCGCAAACGCGCCCGCAACGATTGCCGCAGAGCCTGTGAACGCCATCACATTATTAATGTGCAGTTGTTCGACGAAGATAATAGCGACGCCGATGATACCCGCCGTAATCGCCGCGATTTTTCGTTTGGTTATTTTTTCATCCGGCAGATGAACCCACGCCATCAGCAATCCGAACACGGGGATCGTCGCTTGCAAAACCGCCGCCAAGCCCGACGAAATATACTGCTCGCTCCAAAAGACGAGGCTGTAATTAACGCTGAACTGTAGGAACCCTGTTACGGCAAGCAGCTTCCATTCGCGTTTCGTTTTCGGCAAAGGGATTTTTTGCTGCCGTATGATGATTAGCAGAATCACGCTCGCGCTGACGAATCGCATTCCCGCAAAACTAATGGGCGGCAAATCCCTCAAGCCGATTTTGATAAAGAACCATGTCGTCCCCCAGATCAAACACAGCAGAAGCCAAACAATGATATTCATAATTGCTGCTGCGTTCCCGGCTTGAAGCGGAAAAGCGCGACGGAGACGGCTAATTCCTTATCGTTGATAAAGTGCGTGTACATCGGCACGACTCTTCCATTAAAGGCGGCGATGCTGATGTAGTCGCCGAAGAAAACTTTTTCGTTGCACGCAAACGGCTCTTGATCGAGTTTGTAATTAACGAAGGTACGCCCGCCGTTTGTGCTGCGCGCAAGCGTGAGTTTCGTGCGCGTTCCCTGCGTATCGCGGCGGTCATAAAAGATGATGTTCACCGAACCATCCATCGGATCGACTGCCATCCATGTAAAGAATTGTTCCTTGCCGTTCTTCAAAGAATCATCGTTGACGCGCGCGGGCGCAGACCACGTTTCGCCGCCATCGACGGATGACGCGAGGAATACGTCCGGGTCACCGTTGCGCTCGTCAATCCAGTTGACGTAGATCGTGCCGCGCCGCGCGCCCGCGCTCGTGTCAACGCCCGTGACAGGCATTCCGTTGCTGCGGTCTATGCCTTTGATGTTGCTGTCCCATCCGCCCGGCATCTGCGCAATCACCTTGTCTCTGGCGAAGGTCAATCCGCCGTCAACGGATTTCTTAAAAATCAATCCCTTCGGCCCCGCCCACACAACGTAGATTTCGCCTTTCGAGCCGACGACAGGCACAGCACCTTCAACCGTATTGTCGCTGTCTTGGCAATCGCCGCCCGTGTCGGAAATGCGAAACGGCATCGAGAATGTTTTGCCTTTGTCAGTCGAGCGCGAAAAATATATTTGCGAATGATCCTCTGGATTAGAACTGCCGTAAACGTCAAAGCGCGTCCACGACAAATAAACGTTGCCTTTGTTCGGCGAATCGAGCACGTTGTCCGTCACGACATAAGGCTTGTCTTCAAACGGCGTGACGGAATTGAGGTGATTGATCGCCGGTACGGGATCGTTCCACGTCAGCCCGCCGTTTGCCGATGAACTGATGAGAATGCCGCTCACGGCGCGCTTCGGGCGCGGCACGCGAATGCCGTCAAAGGAGATGTACGAATGATACGCGATTCCGTCGCGGCTGAACGTCACGGCGTCATCGCCCTGCGCGAGGCTTTGCGCGTTTTGGCTGGCGACGGTCTTCCATGAATTGCCGCCGTTCATCGAGACGTAAACGTAATTGCTGACGCGCGGCTGCGGCGGCACACCGTACTGAAGCGAAGTGGCGACGATGTTGTCCGGGTTCGCCGGATTGATTGCGATGGAGACTTCGCCGGGATTGAGAGCGCCCGGAGCGCTGACTCTCACGATGCGATGAGCTTGCGCGTAGCCGAACGCAGCGCAGACGCACAGCAAGAGAAAAATATTTGTAGGTTTCGCAACGAACTTTTGCATGATGTTCTTACTCGATGGTTTTGGAATTAACTTTGATTGTAGAATATCACTTGCTTATCAAAACCCGAATTCGATTGATCATCCGGTAAGCCGCAAATTCCGTATGGCCTCCCGCGCGGAATCGGATTCCAGTATTAGCTTCTATATTAAGGGAAAAGTTTAGATGAAATTTATACAGCGCGCACAGGTGAACAAGTTGACAACGTGTTTGACCACTGAAAGAACGGCGAAGAGAAATCTACTCGCATGGTCGGCGGCGATTCTCGTCCTTATTATGCTTGCGGGCGCGCAGTTTTCGACGCGAGTTTTCGGGCAGCAATATAATTCGTCGCTTTTTTCTGGAATGCACTGGCGCTCACTCGGCCCGTTTCGCGGCGGGCGTGTGAATGCCGTGACGGGAGTCATGGGACAACCCAACACTTTTTATTTCGGCGCAGTCGGGGGCGGCGTGTGGAAGTCGAATAATTCCGGCAGAACGTGGACGCCCGTCTTCGATTCGCAGCCCATTGCATCAATCGGCGCGATCAGCGTTGCCGCGTCCAACTCAAATGTCGTGTACGTCGGCACAGGCGAGGCGGACATGCGCTCGCAGATTTCCTACGGCAACGGAATGTACAAGTCCATTGACGCAGGAAAAACGTGGGCGCACATCGGCCTCGATAACACCAGACAAATCGGGCGCGTCATCGTCGATCCGAAGAATGCCGACACCGTGTTCGTCGCCGCGCTCGGACACGTTTACGGAGCCAATCCAGAGCGAGGTGTTTACCGCACGCGCGACGGCGGCGCGACGTGGCAAAAAGTTTTGTTCAAGAGCAATGATGTCGGCGCGATTGATCTCGCGTTCGATCCGCAGAGTTCGCAAATCATCTACGCGACTCTGTGGAACACGCGCCGTCCGCCGTGGAGCATTTATCCGCCGTCGTATGGCGCGGGCGGCGGCATCTTCAAATCTACGGACGGCGGCGATTCATGGCAGCCGCTAATGAGCGGCATCCCGACGGAAGGGATCGGGCACATCGGGCTTGCCGTCGCGCCGACGAATCGCAATCGCGTCTATGCCATCGTCGATGCGAAGGCGGGCGGCTTGTACGCGTCGGACGATGCGGGCGCAACGTGGAATTTGATTTCGAGCGACAAACGCATATGGGGACGCGGCTGGTACTTCTGCAAAGTCGCTGTCGATCCGAAGAATCCAGACATCGTTTATGTTTCAAACACGTCGCTCTATCGCTCGATCAATGGGGGCAAGAATTGGACGGCGATCAAGGGCGCGCCCGGCGGCGATGACTATCATCAGCTTTGGATAAACCCGGACGATCCGAAGCGCATGATTCTCGCCAGCGATCAAGGTGCAATCGTCAGCGAGGACGGAGCCGCGACGTGGAGCAGTTGGTACAACCAGCCGACGGCAGAGCTTTATCACGTCGCGGCGGACAATCGCTTTCCTTACTGGGTGACGGGAGCACAGCAGGACAGCGGAGCCATCGGCACGCCCACGCGCAGCAACCTCGCCGAACTCTCCGCGCATGATTGGCGTCCCGTGTGCGCGGGCGGCGAAAGCGGCTACACCGCGCCCGATCCCTTGCATCCTGAAATACTGTTCGGCGATAGAGTCACGCGCTGCAATCTCATCACAGGCGAAACGAAGGATGTTTCACCGGAGCGCAATCTTTCCGTGCCAGCGCGCCATACTTGGATGCTCCCCCTCGTGTTCTCGCAAGCCGATCCGCGCGCGCTTTACTTCAGCGATCAATTTCTGTTCAAGACGACAAACGGCGGCGAGAGTTGGTCGCAGATTAGCCCTGACTTGACGCGCGAAGACCCCGGCGTGCCGCCGAATCTGAACGACGTGACGATAGCCGACGCTCCCGAAAACAAACGGCGCGGCGTTATCTATACCATCGCGCCGTCGCCTCTGCGCGCGCCGAAAATTTGGATCGGCACAGACGACGGTTATATTCAATCGACGAACGACGATGGAAAAACTTGGCAGAACGTCACGCCGCCCGCGCTCGCGTCATGGAGCAAAGTGGTGATGATGGACGCATCGCACTTCGACGTGAACGAAGCTTATGCCGCCATTGACCGGCATCGCCTAGAAGACAACGAGCCGTATATTTATCGCACGCGCGACAGCGGCAAGACTTGGCAGAAGATTACGAACGGACTTCCGGCGGGCGTTTATCTGCAAACCGTCAAGGAAGACACAGAGCGACGCGGATTACTTTTCGCCGGTACGGAACTCGGCGTTTACGTCTCGTTCAATGACGGAGACCAGTGGCAATCGCTGCAACTCAATTTGCCGCCCGTGTCGATGCGCGACTTAGTCATTCACGGCGATGATCTGATTGTCGCAACGCACGGGCGCGGCTTCTGGATACTCGACGACATCACCGCGTTACGCCAAATCAACGACGATGTCGCACGGTCTGGAGCTTATTTATTTCGTCCGGCGGACGTCATCGACATGCCGCAGCCAAACGAGAACGGCACGCCGCAGCCGCGCGATGAACCCATCACGGAAAATCCACCTTACGGAGCGATAATTGATTATTATTTGAAGTCTAATGCTTCGGGCGCAGTCACGCTCGAAATTCTCGATCCGGCGGGAGAAGCGATTCGCCGCTATTCGAGCGCGGATCAATCGCCGCCGATTAATCCAGACACGCTCGACATTCCCGCATTCTGGAGACCTACGCCCGTGCCTCTTTCGGCGGCTGCGGGAATGCACCGCTGGGTGTGGGATTTGCGCCCGACGCCGCCTGCTGCTGATCGCGGCGCGGCGGCGGCAGGTGGCGGACGTAGAAGCGAAGCCGCCGCAGTGCTTCCCGGAACATACACTGTAAGGCTCACGGCGGGCGGCAAGAGCTATACGCAGCCGCTTGAGTTGAAGATGAATCCGCGTATGAAATAGAGGCGGCTTCATACGCTCGGCAAGCGCATAACTTCTCAAAGTGCTGCGTGCAACTGCTCGCAGACGAGCATACCGACGAGGCGTGTGCGCGAAGCGATAATTGTTTCAGGGCTTTGCGCTTCCGCCCATTTTGCTTTGAATGTCTTTAATCATTTGCAGATGCATCTGGAGCGTCGGCAGCGTCTTCGTTGCAAACGCCTTCACGTCCGCGTCAACGCCGGTTTTGGCAGCGTTGCCGAATGCCGCAACATCCTTCTCGTGATCCTCGACCATCGCCTTAACGTATTCGCGGTCAAACTCCGCGCCCGTGAGCTTCGACAATTTCGCCATCGCCTCTTTATGTCCCGGCAGTACGTCCGGCGGCAGCATGACCTTCTTCTGCTCTGCCACGCGCATCAACTCTTGTCCGGCCTTCGTGTGGTCATCGATCATTTTCTGCCCGAACTGTTTCACGTCTTTGCTCATCCCTTGTTTGACGGCGAGCTTCCCTAGCTCGACTTCCGCCATGTTGCCCGGAGCGGCATTGTTCATAAATGCGAGGTCTCCGCCCGTCACGACCTTGTCGCCTTTGTCGCTCGGCGGCATCGCCGGTTCGGTTTTGACTACCGGCGCGCTGTTCGCCGTTCCGTCGCTGCCGTTCGGTGTTGTTCCGCAAGCCGACGCCAGCAACAACAACATTCCCGACGCCACAAGCAAAGCCATCGTACCAATTCGTTTGCGCATTTCCTTTTCCCTTCCTTTACATGGAGAGCAGCACTTGAATCATGCCGCTTATGTTGTCTATTATCGTCGCCGCTTGCTTGCCGTATGAACCTGCGCTCTCGACGTTGCGTTAAACAGGTTAATTATAATCAATCTTGCGCGATGGCTATCGCCGTGCCGCGCGCAACGATTCGCCTGCCGTCCAGATTGCCGCGCCGAGTAAAAGAATGTCCTTCACCAGAAACTGCCCCGTTCCGCCGAGCACAGGAAAACCGTAATCCTTCGCCCACACGCCCGCCGCCGTTAAGAAAAAGCTCAAGGTAGTGAGGAACATTCCGCTTGCGCCGATGCTGCCGAGTGCCGATGCCAGCGGCGCAACCGGTCTGGCCGCAATCAACAAAGCGAACGTAATCTCTATGACGCCCAGCAGATTCGAGAATCCCTGCAAGCTGAACACATGATAGCCCCAAGACAAAAGCGGGCTGGTAGTGACGATTCCCTCGAGTCCTTTGGCTTCGTAGGCGGTAAACTTCATGCCTCCGATCCACAGCAGAATCAACACGAGGCCGTAACGAATGATAAGGCCGCCGATGTTTTCGATCTTCGCGCCCGCGCGCCGGTTCTCGACTACTGCTGCCGCCATCGCCATCTCCTTATCGAATCAGGCAACTTACTTGAACTCACACTTTCGACTTTCCGCCGATGCACCGGACACGCGCCGCCGCAGTGTGCAAGCGGCGACTGCCATGAATGACGCATATAGCGAAGCGTAGTTCGTCAGTCCGAGTGCAGAAATTAGCGTCTCATGCGCGCGGCGCGTAAAGCCTCGCCCGCCGTCCAGATTGCGGCTCCGATCGACAGGATGTCTTTCGTCAGAAATTGTCCCGGCATCGGCGACGGAAACGGAAAGCCGTAGCCCGGCTGCCACGCGCCCGGCGTCGTCAGTAAAAAGCTCAACGTGATAAGAAACATGAAAATCGCGCCGATGCTGCCGATGGCCGAGACCCTCGGCGCGATGGGACGTGTAGCGATCAGGATGCCCAGCGTAATTTCAACGACGCCGAGCAGTGCGGCAAAGCTCCGCACACTGAACACCGAGTAAGCCCATGACATGAGCGGAGAGTTGGCGACAAATCCCTGAATTCCCTCCGCCTCGTAAGCAGTGAACTTCAAAGCGCCCACCACCACCAAAATTAAAACCAGCCCGTAACGAATGACCTTCGTGCCGATGTTCTCCAATGTGTACGCCAAGTCGTGCGTTTCAGCACGATCCATTGCTGTTGCTGACATTTTTATCCTCCAATGTTCATGCATTCCCTAGCAGAAATGAGTTGACGCAAAAAGACTGCCGCAATTCTTCAGGATTTGTACGACGGCGGCATCTTTACGTTATCGCCACCGGCCTTGTATACCACCGGCCTTGTATAAATGTAAATCCCTTTAATCTTGTTTTTTATTCCAAGCGCCAAACCGGAAATATTTCGGCGCTTACGACAAATGAAGTCGGCGTGTGTTTTATCTCGGCGGAAGGTATCGACGCATCGCTTACGCCGATTTGCGCGGGGATGTAGAAGGAAAGGCAGAATGGCAGGCAAACGGATTGATAATAAAAATGAAACTCGTGTCGCGCGCGGCGCGTGAACGCAGCGCTCAAGCGGCTTTGAATCTGCCCAGAAGAAATCTAAGCACGCTCGTTGATTCCTTTTTTTCATTTTTTTCATACGCGCAAGATTCTCTGGCGACGCGGGACAGTTCCGCTCTCAACAGTTTCCTGCCGCGGCTCAATCGTGACATTACCGTTCCCATCGGAATCAACAGCATCGCGGCGATTTCCTTGTATGAAAACTCCTCTACGTCGGCGAGCAGCAGCACCTGACGGTAACACGGGGGGACTCGCTCGAGGCTCGACAGAATCTCTGCATTGCTTAAACGCTCCGGCACGGGCGGCTCATACGCTAATGCTTCGAGCTCCTTTTCGCCGTCCCCGACGTAATTGAAACGCCGCTTCTTGCAGCGATAATGTTTGAGTTTGTAGGAAAGAATTTTGAACAGCCACGCGCGGCAGTTCGTTCCGGGTTCAAAGCAATGAAAGGATTTCCATGCCTGCATATAGACTTCCTGCATCAGGTCTTCGGCTTCCGCGCGGTTTTCCGTGAGCCTCACGGCAGTGCGAAAAAGCTCGCTCAAGTGCGGCAAAGCCTCCGCCTCGAAAGCCTCCGTGCTGTTTTCATTAAAGCTCGGCATCAGTCCCTCCATGAACGGCAAAACCGCTGCGCGCCGGATGACATCGCTAGATGTATCCTCCGGAAAAAATTGGTTTCGCAGCTTATAACACAGGAGGGAGCCTAAATATATGTCATCCGGCTGACATTATCTTACGTCGTTTGGCTGACATATACCGTCGTAGTTCATTGCAGAATCTCGGCGGGTTTAAGTTGGATTCGCCCGACGGCGCAACGCTGCAAGGCGAGGCTCGCGGCGATGCAAGCCGATGAAACTATCGGGCTTGCCGAAGGCGGCTGATTAAATGAGCAGGCGATCAAATTCTTCCCTGACGATACGGTAACAAGGGCAAGCGACGGACTCTATGCCGGAACGGTCTATGACATGGACTTTACCGCGCACGTAGCTGATTAAACCTTTATGCTGAAAGCGGCTGGCGGTGCCGGAAATGCTCGGCCTGCGCGCGCCCAACATATACGCGATGAACTCTTGCGTGAGCGGGAATTCGTTTGCTTGGGCGCGGTCATGCGTCATCAACAACCAGCGCGCGAGCCGTTCTTCAAGCGAGTGAATGCGATTGCACACAGCCGTCTGAGAGATTTGCGCCATCAGCGCCTGCGTGTAGCGCAGCAAGGCGCTTTGCAGCGCGCCGCCGCGCGCAAACTCTTCTTTGAGCTTCTCCGCGCTCATCCTCGCGGCGTTGCCCGCAATCTGCACTATCGCGCGATTGTTGGTTCTCATGCCGCCGAGAAAAGCAGCGGCTCCAACAATGCCTTCGTTGCCGATCATGCCAATCTCAATCATCGAATCTTCCCCGCTCGTCGAGATTAAAGAGATCATGCAATCAAGCGGAAAATAAACGTAGGGAATTAATTGATAAGGTTCGTAAAGAGATTCATTCAACGAAAGTGCGACGTTCTCAAAATCCGCTTTGAGCCGCTTATAATCCTTCTTCGGCAGAGCCGCGAGCAAACGGTTTTGTATCGCGCCCTTCGGCAAAGCGGCAGGCAAACGCTTTTGCAGCGCCGTGTGATAGTTCTCGGATGCAGCCATTAAGATTGATCCTTAAGACAACAAACGGTGCAGAGAGGAAGTCAATAAAGAGCGGCTCTTATTCCGAACGTCGAAAGATGAATTTTGCTAAAGAGCACGTAAGGCACAGGCTAAAGCAACTGCGCGCAGGTAATCATCTGCAACTTAAAGTTTGTGTCTTCGCAAGCTTGGAGATTGCCAATCGCCGCCATCTTGCAAAGACGGAAGCGAACCAGCGACGGCGAGTCCCGCACGACGTGGTGCGCTCGCTCCTTCCGCTTGCACATCATCGAAGGAAGCGATTGCACCGGATGGATTCCCAAACGCACGTTATTTATTCCCGTCGCACAATACGGCAAGGCGCTGCGCCCTTCTTACTCTTCTTGCGCAGTTTTTTTATCCGCAAGATAAGAAGCGAGCGCGTCTGCCTTAACGACGAGCGGGCGATTGCGTTCATAGCGCACTAACCCTGCGCGGCGCAGTCGTCCCATCGTAATCGTCACTTGCTGGCGGCTCATTGCCGCCATGCGCGCTAATTCTTCGTGCGTCACGGGCAGTTTCACTTCCGCGCTTTGCCCGTCGCTTCTGCCGCTTCGCGCCGATGCGAGATGCAGCAGTAACATGCCGAGCCGTTCTTCAGCACCGCGATAAGCGAGAATTTCGATGCGGCGCTCGGCGTGCGCGAGGCGTATGCAAAAGGTGAAGATAAAGGCCATGAGGACATCGCTGTTTTGCTGTAGGTAGTTCACGAAGTCTGTGAGATTTACTTCGACGACTTCGCTCTCGACTGTCGCGCGCGCCGTCGTGCGGCGATAGGCGTGCTGCTCGCTGCCGCAGAAACAAAGTTCGCCGAACGGCTCGCGCGGTTCGATCACGCTGAGTACGACTTCATGCCCGTCCAAGCTGCTGGCGATGATGGCGATTTGCCCGCGCGCCAGAAAGTAAATACGGTCTGAACGATCTTCAGGCCGCCACACGTCAGCGCCGTGCGGAACGCGGTGCGGCTGTCCGAGCGAGCCGTCGCGCGGCAAATGATCGAGAGTCAAAGCGGTAAGCGCGCGGCAATCGCCGTGTTCTCCATGTGGGAACTCCGCCTCATAACGTTTCAGAGTTTCATCGCTCATTAAAGTTAATCTTCGCTTTGCATGTTTTAGTGATTACTCCGCTCCCTAAAAGGAAGCGGCTTCTTTGGCTTTGATGCCAACGCATTGTAATCCCAATGCGAGAATATTTAGAGCGGCGTTGTGGTCACGGTCTAGCCGCAAGCCGCATGAGCAATCATGGATGCGTTGAGACAAATCCTTGACGACTATTGCCCCGCACGCGGAGCAGCGTTGACTTGTCCCGCGTGGGTCAACTGTTCGCACTTCTCTACCAGCGTCCGCCGCTTTGTAGGTCGTGTATTGAATCAGTTGATTCCAAGCCGCGTCTTGAATGCTCTTACTCAAACAATGATTCCTGACCATGCCTCTAATGTTCAAATCTTCAAAGGCGATGACTCCGAACTGAGATACGAGCGCGTGACTAAGTTGATGCGCGAAGTTGCGGCGACGGTTAGCAATGCGTTCGTGGATACGCCGTGTCGCTTTTCGATGCTCTTTTCGTTGTGCCTTCGCAAGTGCCTTCTCATCCGCCCGAAAGAATCGCGGATTAGCAATCCGTTCGCCTGTCGAAAGAGTAGCGAAGCTAGACAAGCCAACGTCAACTCCTACCGTTCTATCATTCGAGGGCATGGCTCGCGCTTCGACTTCCACCGAGAAGCACGCATACCACTTGCCCGTTGCGGAGCGTGTGACAGTCAGAGTCTTAACCTTGCCTTCAATCAGTCTGTGCAACTTAATTCGCACGTCTCCGATTTTAGACAAGCGCAACTTGTTACCGTTGATGGCGAAGCCGGATTGAGCGTAGGTGAAAGAGTCGTATCTTTTGTGAGAGCGAAAGCGCGGAAAGCCTGCTCTCTGTTTTCGCTTCACCCGACGAAAGAAACCATCAAATGCTTTTTCTACTCGCTTCAAAACATCCTGCAAGATTTGGCTGTGGATGCCCGCCATATCTTCACGAACCTTTTTGATGTACGGCAGTTGGTTCGCTTGTTCAACGTACCGCACGGACTTTCTTTCGAGCCTGTATGCGTCGCACCTTTCTTGCAGACTCGCGTTGTAGAGTTCGCAGCAAAGCGCAAGGGTGCCATTCAAGCGAGTAGTCTGTGCCTTGCTTGGACAGATGCGGTAGCGAAATGTTTTGAGTATTATCTGTTCAATCATGCGCGTCACGCTAAATCCGTGTCGTGTCTCGGTGAGAGCCGGAAGGCTGTTAGTCGCAACGTTTCGGCTCGCTGGCATTAGCACACGTTGGGGCGCAAATTTGAAAGCATTTGCGCGCTTGCTACGGATTCATCCCCGACATGAATGTGCGGGGTCTTCTCCGAGATTTGGATAAAACGCCTTCTTCGCTCGCCGGTCTTTATCTTATGTGCAGCGCGCGAACCAACGGGCGCAGCGAACGACGGCGGCGACCCTCGCATTTCCGAATTATTTGACGAGTCGGCAAATCGACAATCACGCGGCGATACGCTTCCATGATGCGCGCTCTTTTCAGGACGTGTTAGGCGAAGCCGCCGCTGCGCGGATTTGAAAACGCAATCGCCCGACGAACTCGGGGCGCACTTGCGCGTCCGGCGCGCTCGCGCAGGCGGCACGCAGCCTTTCGCGCAAGTCACGGCGGGCGGCGAGTTCGCTTCGGCACGCGGCGCAAGACTCAAAGTGTTCCATCATATTGTGAGCGAGTGTATCGGACAATTCTTCGCTGAGGAATGCGTCGGCGAGGTCACAAAACTCAAGGCACTGCATCGCGCTCATCGTTCTCTCCCAATCATTCTAGATCGAAGTTTCACCGATCATTGCCAATACGTTCTACTGCCACGCCTGACACATTGTTAATACTGAAACAGGCGCGGTTTATTCCCGTTGTTTAATTTATTGCGCGGCGTAATGTTCGCGCTTTTGAGATGATTACGCTTCTAATTTAGAGAGAAAGGCGTGGACGGTAGGAGCGATATTTGAAGCGACCTGAAGATTATCGGCGGCTTTCAAGTTGGACACGATAAAGGCTAAGTGCGAGTTTGTTTCAAAGCCTGCAACTTCAAAATCGCGCAGCTGCCCATGATAAAGCGGCACGCCGCCGGGCGCAGATGAGGCCACGAGGCTGCTGCCTTTATTCGAGAAGGAGTCGCCGTTCTTTCGCGTGATGACCAGCGATAGAATTGTTTCGCCGTTTCTTAAAATGAGATGAACGAATCGGCGCTCGCCGTAGATGCAGTGATGTGCGACGACAACCTCGTATGCGGCGCCCGCCTTCTCCTTCACGAGCGGCACTAAATCGCTGTAATCCGCGCCGAGATCGCGCGCCATTTCTTCAAGGCTTGAATGCTGGTCGGCGAAGCCCGACTGGAGCGCGCAATGGATGTGATCGCCGAGTCCGATGTCGAGCAGCTCGCTCGTTTGCGCGGAGCGCGCGCGGTCAACACTCGCCGCTTCGTGAATCGCGCTTGAGCTTTGCCCGCGATGCCGCATTGAATAGATTCCCCACGCGCCGAGACACACTACGGCGAGAAGCGGAACGGCGGCGAAAAACAAACGTCTCGGCGCAAGCGGCGCAAAGATAGGTGCAAGCGACGGAGTGATCTGTGCAAACGGCGCAACAGCCTGCGGTTGATTTGCGCGAATTTGATTCTGAATTTTTTGCCGCAAGGCATCCGGCGCAGTTTCAACGCGCACGGCGCGCTGCAAATAATGCTTGACGCGCGCGTCCTCTTCCATCGCTGCACGACAGTCGGCGCAGTGTTCCAAGTGGCTGCCGGTTTCGTCGCTCATGGCGGCGGAAAGCTCGCTGCTTGAATAAACGTCCAGACGGCCTCGCACTTGTTCACAAATTACTTCTTCCATCTTCGTCTCTCTCGACTCCTGAACCATTGTTCCTAATTCTCGTGCCGGAGTTTCGATTGAATGCCTCGCGCAGCAATTTTCTGCCGCGGCTCAAACACAATCTCACCGTATCTTCCTGTGTCTCTAATATAAACGCAATTTCTTCAATAGAAAAATCCTGAACGTCCGCCAGCAACACCGCCTCGCGGTCTGATAGCGGGAGTGTCTCGAAGGCCGCCAGCATTTCAGCGTCGCGCGGTTGCTTCGAGCCGGTCGGGTTATGAGATAACTCCGGCGTGCGGCGGTCACACTCTCCGCTCAAATTTGAGGAGCGGCGGTGTTGAAGTTTTATCTCATAGAAGCGGTGTTGAAGTTTTATCTCATAGAATAAGATGCTGAATAAACAGGCGCGGCAGTTTGCGGTAAGCCGACGGCAGCAGGAAGACTTTTGAGCATGGAGGTAAACTCCTTGAATCAATTCTTCAGCCGCAGATCGAGTATAACCTAGTCGGACAGCGGTGCAAAACAAATCGCCCAAGTGCGGTAAAGTCTTTGCCGCAAAGTCGCTCGCATCGACTTCTTTAGTGTCTGGCATAAGTATCCCTCGAAATAGAGAAGCAACCGGCGAAACGCTGCCGGACGCGGCGAGGGATCGTCGCGTTTTGCGGGGCTTGCCGAGCTAGGCTCCGAAGCGGCAGATAGACATGCGCCCGGCCATTGACGAACTGATTTTTCCTTTATTAATGTTGGCGAAATGTTATCTTCTTCGGGCGAATGCCTTTGGATAAGGCGTCATTGTAACTGCGCAGACATTCGGTTTTGAATAGCTTGTGATAGGTTAATTGCCCATTGCGGTTAAAAATGTAAGGTAGATTCGCATGATCGGATGGCGTTGTTGCATAAATTAAGAATCTAAAGAGAACAGGCTCAAAAACTTTGAAATGTTAGGCTCAAGGAACTTAACATTCCAAGGCAATTGACTCATCTGACTTAAAAATATCAATTTATGCAACAACGCCTAATCGGATTATGAATGAAAAATTATTAGATGAAGTCGGCTGGCGCATTCTCCATGAATTGCAAGAGAACGCGCGTATTTCCTTTACCGAACTCGGGCGCAGGCTCAAGCTCTCGACTCCGGCGGTCGCCGAACGCGTTCATCGTTTGGAAGAAGCAGGGATCATCAGCGGCTATCATGCGGCGGTGGACACTTCAAAAATCGGTCTGCCCATCACGGCTTTTGTACGCCTCAGCGTGATTAGCCGTGCCGTCAACATTAAAGTCATGGCATTAGCCAACGAGATGCCCGAAGTGCTCGAGTGCCACCGGCTGACGGGCAGCGATTGCTTTATTATGAAAGTCGGCGTGCCGTCCGTCGCACACTTGGAAACGCTGCTCGATGAACTAGCCGCGCACGGCACGCCGACGACGACCATCGTTTTGTCGTCGCCCGTAACCAGACAAGTGATCGAGCACATTCCCGAAAATAGAACGAAGCGAATCAGAAGGATTGCGGCGCGTGCTTGAAGCAGTGTAAGGCGTGGCCGCGAAGATTTTTAGATGCGCCGCGTGTTTCCGACGCGCGACTACCATCGATGCCGGACGGTGACAGCGCATGACCGTTCTTTCGCGTCCAGCGCGCCTTGCGCGTCCTCACGGCTTTTCGTTCACGCAACCACACAACAACGCATGTCAGATCGTGCCGTCTTCCCGGCCACGAAACGCGTCGCCTTTCGGGACTGTTTTCTTATGGCGGGAATAAATCTTATGCGGAGCGGCATAATAGAAACGCAACCTTCAAAGTAGTTTGCGCTCTATCGCGGCGGGCGTGGACGGCGAAATGAAACGTCTGGAAACATGCTCGAGGCATTGAAAAGCCATTGGCGGGAGTATCTGACGGAAGCCTGTGGACTCGCCGGTTTTATCGTTGGCGCAAGCTTGCTGACCACGCTGCTCGAACACCCCGACTCGCCCGTACAGCACATGATGGGACAGCAACCGTTGCTGCGCCGCGTTCCGCTCGGAATCATCATGGGCGCGTATATCGCCGCAACTTTGTATTCGCCGTGGGGCAAGCGAAGCGGCGCGCACGTTAATCCGGCGGTGACCGTTTCTTTTTTATGGTTGGGAAAGATCAAACCTTGGGACGCTTTGTTCTACATGCTCGCGCAATTCGCCGGAGCAATCCTCGCCGCGCAAGCGATGGCGCTCGCGCTCGGCAAGCTGTACGCTCATCCGTCTATTCATTACGTGACGACGATTCCGGGCGCGGGCGCAGATGCAGCCGCGCGCGCTTTCACGGCGGAATTCATTATCTCCTTCATACTCATGTTCGTGGTTCTCGTCGCAATCAACTCCGAACGTCTGGAACGCTTCGCGGGCTTATTTGCGGGGCTTCTGATCGGAATTTATTTGATTGTGGAAGCGCCGTATTCGGGCATGAGCCTGAATCCGGCGCGCAGTTTCGGCTCGGCTCTCGCGGCGCGGCACTGGCTCGATTTGTGGGTTTATTTCACGGCTCCGCCGCTCGGGATGCTGCTCGCCGCAGAAGCTTACAGGTGGTTGAGAAAGGGTCGGCAAATAGCCTGCGCCCGGCTGCATCAGCGCAACGCTCGACGCTGCATTTTCTGCGACCACAAGGCAGCGCCGAACTATCCGAACGAAACCGCCGACTGAAAATATGAGATTCAAGAAACAACAAGAAATAAATAGGAGCACATCTAATGCTGTGTAATTTAAGTTTTGGTAAGTTGCCTCCAGCACAAGCATGGAGGATACAAATCAAGAAGGAGTATGGCTTTAGCGAAAGGAGTTCGGCTAAAGCCGCTTGTTTTAGCTTATCCGATCCACTAGCTGAAGCTAGTGGCAATTCATCAAATCTAAGAACTGAAATTACAATAGACCTGTTGCGTGATAAGGCAGCCTAACGAAAGACAAAGCTGCCGCTCACATTGTTCAAGCTAAAGTTGCAACCCTGTTCTTTGAAAGATTCTGTCGTAGGCTCGTAAGTTGACTAAGCCCCCGACAATGTTCATCGTCTGGTCGTAGTCCTCATCACGGTTACGATAGATGTCGGCTGCGATCCGGTACTTCTTGCGCCGTGAGAACGTATGCTCGATCTCAATGCGGGTGCTGCTGCGCAACCGATTGAGCTTTTTCTGTTCGCGCGTCAACGGATGATTACGCCGCGCTTTCTCATTGAGTCTGACTTCGAGGGGTAAGCCCATCGCGCTCATCCCATCAAAGCCACTGTCGCCATAGATGGTCACTCGATAGTCTTTGAACTCGGCGCACAGGGAGCGTGCCGCATGGTCATCCTTGAAGACTTTGAAATCATGTGCGCGCCCACCAAGCGACGGACTTTGGTCAATGATAATGCCCGAGGGTGTACCGATCACGATTTGCTTGAGAGTGTGCCGCTTCTTCTTCCCGGAGTAATCGCTTTTGCGGTTCCGGGGCGCTTTGGGTTTGCGCTTGGGCTGCTCCACGCCATCAATGATGAAGGAGAGTTCAGGATATGCTTGGCGCAACTCTTCTAGTGAGCCGATGCGCTTTTTCCGCCGCTTCTGTTCTTTGTCAGCTAATGACAGTATTCGCTCTCTGGCTTTTTCCGGGAGAGGTAGCACGGCCTCGAAGACCGGACGCATCTGTTGAATCGAACGACAGATGACGCTTTTCTCTTCGGCGCAGAAGAGTAGTGTCATCAACTCTTGAGTCAGATAGAGACGATAATAAAAGAGGAGCATCAACAAGCGATCAGAGAGCGGGTTGGCGAACTGCGCGCCGCCACCGATGCGGCGCCTTCGTCTTTTGCCGGTGCGGACGACTTTCCGCTTGCGCTTCTGTTCAAGTTTGCAGTAGACCTGCTCGAACTGCGGCAAGAGTCTGTCAAACTGATGGAAATTCATGCCCGTGACAGAGAGGAATAGTTTCGGCTTGCGACTCAGTTTGGTGTACAAGGACATCTGACGTTAGCTCCTGCGCTCAAACTTAGCTTGAGCAAGCCTTATCACGCAACAGGTTTAATGTATTTAGGAGATTGCCATGAAAATAATTTTGATGTTCTCAATGCTCGGAGCATCGCTGATTTGCGCGGTGCTGATTAATAACAAGGCGACTGATTCCAACGTCGCCGAAGTCCGGCAACCGGCGCGCGCTGCCGAAGCTAAAGCGGTTCCGGTGCTCGTCGAATTATTCACTTCCGAAGGATGTTCGAGTTGCCCGCCCGCCGATGAAGCGCTCACGCGGCTCGAACAAACGCAGCCCGTCGGCGGCGCGCAGATCATCGCGCTCGGACAGCATGTGGACTACTGGAACCGGCTCGGCTGGACTGATCCTTTTTCGTCCGCGATGTTCAGCCAGCGGCAAAGCGACTACGCACGCGCCTTCGGTAAAGACGGCGTCTATACTCCGCAAATGATCGTTGACGGGCAAAAGGAATTTCCCGGCGGCAATATGAATCTCGCGCGCCGCGCCATCGACGAAGCGACAAAGACATCCAAAGCAAGCGTTGAACTCACACGCACAGACACTGCGCAGGCGGCGAAAACAGACGCCGTGCCGCTGCAAGTTCGCGTCGGGAACATGCCTGCCATCAGCGCGGGCGACACGGCAGAAGTCATGCTGGCGATCACGGAAAGCAATCTGCGCACGGACGTGCCGCGCGGAGAAAACGCCGGGCGCAGATTGCGTCATGCTTCGGTCGTGCGCCAGCTTCGCCCGCTCGGAATCTTCGATCCGCAGCAAGGCAAAACATTCGCCGCCGCGCCCATCATCAACATCGGAAAGGGAGTAAAGCGCGAGCAGCTACATGCGGTGGTTTTCGTTCAGGAGCGCCTGAGCCGCCGCGTGCTCGGAGCGGCGATGATCGCATTAACATCATCAACCTGACATTGCCGGCGATAGCTGACAACTCTTCACAATCTCTTTAATGCGACAACCGAAAAGCTGCCTGCGAAGGTTAATTCTTCGCAGGCAGCTTTTTGATGAACGTCATTTCTGACAGTCGCGCTTTTGTCATGTTTAATGTTCGCGCGGTTGGAATAAAGGCACGGGCGCGCGGCATATACCGTGCAGAGTAGATGGTTAATTCAACTTGCACGCCGACGGCAGTTTGCCGCACGGCACGATGCGCCGGAGCCTTACGCTTTTTCGCCATCGCGCGGCTTCGCAGCCTTCGGTTGTCCGGTTAAATTAACCATACGACTTCGTAACGGCACCTGATGTTTGGCTCCCCGCCAAAAAGGAAATCGCACAAGCGTCGTCACAACCCGTGTGAAACAATCGAGTGCCTGCTCATACAAGAGAGTGAGCGTTAGCCGAAGTGTGCCTGATTGTTTCGCCAGAAGAAAAGCAAGGAGCGAAAAGAATGATGAACCAAAGGGTAAAAACCAGACAGGCGACGGCCTTCGCATTGATCCTGATTATGGTGGGGATAATGATTACACCGGGTATCAGTTTTGCCTCCAGCCACCGCGATTCCCCGTTTATCTCGGAAGACCCGGCGGCGGATAACACCGATGTCTACGCCTTCGTCAGCTACGAGCCGGAACGCGCGCAGTATGTCACGCTTATCGCCAACTTCGTCCCGCTGCAAGAACCGGCCAACGGGCCGAACTTCTACAAGCTCTCCGACTTCGTCAACTACGAAATCAATATCGACGTGGACGGCGACGCGCACGCGGATTTAACTTACCGCTTTCAGTTCAAAACGAGAATCGTCGATCCCGGCACGTATCTCTACAACACAAACACGATATTGCCGCCGCCCGTACCGGCTGACCCGACTTCGCAGTACGTTAATTTGAACCAGCCGCAAAGCTACACGCTCACGGAACTCGGTAAAGGCGCGCCGGGCAACGGCAAAACTTTGCTTGAGAACGTGCGCACCGCGCCGAATCGTCCCGGCCCGAAGTCAATCAATTTTACGGCTGTGGGACGCGGCGGAACCGCTGTGCAGGGCGACACCACCGCCGCCTACCAGAACCTCGCGCAGATGGCCGTTCACACCGCGCCCAACTCCGGCGGCTTGCGCTCCTTCGTCGGCCCGCGCGATGAAGGTTTCTATGTCGGGCTAGGGACAGCCTTCGACTTGATTAACCCGACTGCGCCCGGCGCTGACGGCACGAGCGGCTTCAACGTCTCGACGCTCGCCGTCGAAATTCCGAAGGCGCGTCTTAAAGCGGCGGGCGACACGGACGGCATCATCGGCGTCTGGGCGACTGCCAGCCGCACGCGTTTGCCCGTCTGCAATTCGCAATCGGGCGTCGGCCCGGGACCAAATCAGCCTTGCGATGTCTCCGTAGGCAATAACGGCGTCGGCACGCAGGTTTCGCGTCTCGCCAATCCGCTGTTCAACGAGTTCCTCGATCCGATCAAAGCGAAAGACCTTTACAACGCCACCGAGCCGTTCAAGGACGAAAAAAATATCGCTCCGTACATTCTGAATCCGGCGACGGAGCAGGGGCCGAACACGCTCGTGCAACAGCTAAGAGAGTTTACCCGATGCACGGACACGACCAATCGTCGAGATCAGATTGCCTCATTTATGTTGGGCTATCCGGCTGGCATCGTGCGCGGCTTTCCCGGCAACCGTGAAACTCAAACTGCAAATCCCGCCATCGCAGACGAGATGCGTTTGAACTACAACATTCCGCCGAAGCCGTTCGGCGCGCAAGACAACAAAGGTGGATTGTTGAACGGCGACTACGCCGGATTCCCGAACGGGCGGCGCGTCGCAGACGATTCGGTAGACATTCTGCTGCGCTTGTGGGGCGGCGAATTGCAAACGGAGTTCGGTTCCACGGTTGACTGCGTGGGCGTGGCGTCGAGGCTGACGGACAACGTGGACGCCAACGACGTGCCGTTTCTGCCCGTCTTTCCGTATCTAGGACTGCCGCAGGAAGGCTTCAACCACACGCACACGCACAATCAGCCGTAAGCACCGTTGATGATTTGCAACGTTAAAGTCTTGTCAGGCGAAGAAACATGCGCTGCTTCAAGCTCGACGCGCAGAGTATGCGATGCATGGGGAGACTGCGGTTCGGGTTTGTCGGGCGCAGCAAAATTTGCCTGACACTGATGGCCGGAGCGAATGACCAAATGTTCGTTCCGGCCTTTAGCTCTCTTGTTTGAACTCCGCCTTTATCAGCTATGCGCAACAAAAAACGCCTCGTTCTAATCACGCTGCTCGTCACGCTGCTCTGCGGCTTCGCCGTCGTGTTCGGCATTCAATTCATATCGAAACGCGCCCCGCAAACAACCATCGCGCAAGCGTTATCTGCCGCTGCGACAAGCGAACCGGCAATCCGTTCCGACCGGCAAATTCAGGCCGCGCAGAAGGCCATCGCACGCGCGCCCGCGAATCCCGACGGATACAATTTGCTTTCTGCCGCTTTTATGAAGAAGGCGCGTGAGACGGGAGATTTCGGCTTCAACAAACGCGCCGAGGCCGCGCTGCAACGCTCGTTCGAGCTATCGAAGCCCGCAGACAATTACGATGCGATTAAGTTGCAGGCCGCGCTTCTTCTCACCTATCACAAATTCAACGAAGCGCTCGAAGCAGCACGCCGCGCGCAACAGATGCGCCCGGAGGATTCCTTGAACTACGGCGCGATCACGGATGCGCTCGTCGAACTGGGTGATTACAGTGAAGCCTTCAAGTCCGCGCAGACGATGATGAATCTGCGCCCGAGCACTGCCTCTTATTCGAGAGTCTCTTACTTGCGCGAGTTGCAGGGCGATACGCGCGGCGCTATCGAAGCCATGCGCGCGGCGACGGAAGCGGCGGGCGATCCCGAGACGAGCGCATGGTGCCGCGTACACTTGGGCGATCTGCTGGCAAATGCAAATCAACTAAGCGCCGCCGAACATGAATACGACGGCGCGCTCTACGTCTTTCCCGATTATCATCTCGCGCTCGCCGCCAAAGCACGCGCGCGTCTCGCGGCGGGCGATGCGGAGGCAGCCGTCGGGTTCTATCAAAAATCTCTGGCGCGCGTGCCGCTGCCCGATACGGCGATTGCGCTCGGCGATCTCTACGCCAAGCTAGGCCGCACAGACGATGCGCGAAAACAATATGAGCTAATCGAATTGATCGAGCGCACAAGCGTTGCCAGCGGCACGTATTCACGCACACTCGCGCTCTTTTATGCCGATCATGACATGAAGCTAGACGACGCGCTTCAGATTGCGCAAAGGGAGCGTGCGGCGCGCTCGGACATCTTTACCTGCGACGCGCTCGGTTGGGTGCTTTACAAAAAAGGCGATTTCGCGGGAGCCAAGGCAGCGAGCGACGAAGCCTTGCGGCTCGGCACGCGTGACGCAAGGCTTCATTACCACGCCGGAATGATTGCGCGCGCTCTCGGACATAAGCGGGAAGCGGCGATTAATCTGCAACTCGCGCTCAAACTAAATCCGTTCTTCGATGTTCTTCAATCGGATGTCGCGCGGCAAACCTTGCGCTCAATTACAGCCTGAGCCGCTGCACGATGCACGTCGGGAATAAGAATCGCCTGATGACGCATTAAGGTGCTGAACATTATCGGATCGCACGCGCGCGAAATATAAAAAGGAGACAGCGATGGCTTGTCATAATCAGTCAGGATTAAAAAAGAAAGTTCGTGGCTTTCTCGACAAAGCGCTCCAACAAACGAATGGAAAAATAAATCGGCGCAGTTGCTTGCTGCGAAGCGGCGTGCTGGCGATGTTCTTCGTGCTGCTCTGCGGGGTCTTTGCTGTGGCAGGCGCGCAGGAACCGCCGCCGCGAGTCGGCGGTCACGTCGGCATCGCGTTTCCCATCGTGACGCGCAGCGACGGGCGCACGACAACAATCTCTGAAGATTTCATCGTCGGTTTTCCCGTCGGCATCGTCATCAGAAACAGCAGCCCATTCGCGTTCGATTTCGAGTTCGTGCCGACGATCAACAATTCGCCGAGACAAGACGTGACGCTCACGGTGCATCCGGGCATTGTTTACGGCTTCAAGAAAAACTATACGGCAGGCATCCGCGCGGCGTTCGACATCGGCGCGGACGCTTACGGTTTCACGCCGCTTATTCAACGCAGCTGGAAGATTAAAGGCAACACCAAATATTTCGTCGAAGCCGACTTCCCCGTGCGCTTCCGGCAGCGGCCTATTTGCGCCGGACGACATCCGGCACGTTCACGGCACATTTCGGCGTGGCCTTTTAGTCCCGCTGAAACGAAAAAGCGAATTACAGGCACGGACTTGAAACGATGCGGATTGAAGTAAACGGCACGACGCTGAACGTCTTTCAGCAATTCGCCAGCCGTAAGCCGCAGTCTACGATTGTTGCTCCGGCGCTCGTGTTTCTGCATTACTTCGGCGGCTCGTCGCGCGCGTGGTCGAAGGTTATCGGGGAGCTATCGAATGAATATTATTGCATCGCGCCGGACATGCGCGGCTTCGGCGATTCCGATGCAGCGCCGACGAATTATGCGGTAAGCGACTCGGTTGACGACGTCGCCGCATTGATCGACGCGCTGCGGCTAGAGCATTACGTTCTCGTCGGTCATTCGATGGGCGGAAAAATCGCGCTCTCCTTCGCCGCGAGACGCCCGCTTGGATTAAAGTCGCTGATACTCCTTGCTCCCTCGCCGCCTTCGCCCGAACCGATTCCAGACGACGAGCGCGCGCGCTTGCTCGCAACCTACGGTGAGCGCAGCGCCGCCGCCGACACCCTTGCGAAGATTACCGCGCAGCCGCTTCCACACGAATTATTAGAGCAGGCATTGAAGGATAATTTGCGCACCTCGCGCGCGGCGTGGACGGCATGGCTCGAACGCGGCAGCCGCGAAGACATCACATCACAAACGTCGCAAGTGCATGTGCCTGTCCTCGTCGTCGCAGGCGCAAAGGACAAAGCGATGACGGCTGAACTGCTTCAGCGCGAAGTCGTGCGGCGCATCGCGGGCGCGCGCCTGAAGTCCATACCCGCCGCCGGTCATCTGCTCCCGCTCGAAGCGCCGCAGGCGACGGCGAATTTAATTCGGAAGCATATTCAGTAATGGGATTTTAATAACGCAACAATAACGCGACAGCTTATTTCGCCGCACATGCTTGCGAAACGCGTATCGGCATCGCGGCTGAAATCAATCGCACGGCGTCGCCGCGTTTGCCGCATTGTCGCCTGAACCGCCTGATAGTCTTAGCTTGCCTGCTGTGACTTTGTAGTTAAAGGCAATGAATTTTCGTGCGGCGCGGGAATAAATAGACCTCGCGCGAGGATTTCATACGCGAGGGCTCCATCAACAGAAAGGAATAAAAGAAAATGACTCGCTCCACAAATAAAAAACTCGCGCTTGTCGCGCTTGCGCTCACGGCGGCGCTCGCGCTTCAGTTAACGCCGCCCGCGCGCGTCGGTGCATCCGACCATATCGACTCGCCCTCGGTTGCGCAGGATCGCGGCAGTGATCTTGACGACACATATGCGTTTCTCGATCCGAACGATAACTCGAAGGTTGTTCTGGTTATGACCACGCAAGGTTTCATCGTCTCCGGCGAACACTTCGGAATGCCGATTTTTGACCACAACATACGCTACCGCTTCGAGATCGAAAATACGGGCGACGCCAAACCCGACAAGTTTGTTGACGTGACATACTCGAAGGGACTCGGACGCCAGATGCCGCAAACGGCGACGATTGAATTGCCGAACGGCAAGAAATTTACAGCTCCGACAACCATCTCGACGCAGGAATACACCGCTCCCGAACAAGTGGTCACGACTGATCCGGCGACCGGCGTTAAATTCTTCGGCGGCAACGCAGACGATCCGTTTTTTCTTGACGACACGGGCGCGAACCGCATGGTCGCTTCTTCGATCATGAATCCGGGACATCCGAACAAGTCGCTGCTTTCCGAGCGCGGCGGACGCGACACCTACGCAGGCTTCAACGTGCTTGCCACCGTCGTCAGCATTCCGGCGGAAATGCTGCGCGGCAAAGCCGGAAACGTCATCGGCATCAACGCCGTCACACAGCGCCACAAAAACCAGAAGATCGAAGACAACGGCGATATAAAAGCCAGCGGCGATTATGTGACGATTGACCGCGCCGGCGGCCCGCTCGTCAATAACGGTCTTATTCCGCCGCCGCGCAAGGATGAGTACAACGCGGCTTCGACGGAAGACGATGCCAAGGGAAAATTTCAGGCCGACCTCGTTAAATCGCTGAAAGGCTTGGCGACAGACGACGCTCACATCGCAATGCTGGCGAAGGCGGCGGTTGAAAAAGGCGACATACTGCGCCTAGACCTTAGCGTTCCGAACAAAGGAGCGCAGGGCGGCAACAACCCTAACGGAGGATTCGGCAAAATGGGCGGGCGTCGCTTAACCGACGACGTAGTTGATGCGGTTTTCACGATCATCAACAACGGCGCGCCGCTCGGCGATAAAGTCGATGGCAACGATGTTGCATTCCGCAACAAGTTTCCGTTTGTTGCCGACCCGACGCAGCCGTTCCCGCCGGGTAGCGGAGCGGACGACCATACGCGGCAGTAAAGTTTCCATAGAACCCGAATCAACGATTCACACGCTCGGAATAGTTGATTCGGGTTTTTGTAATTTAATAAGGCAGAGCGAAAAGGAAAGAAATAATCAGCGTTGAAAAACGCCGGAGTAATTAAACCAAAGGGGAAATAAAATGATGAAAGAAACAAATAAAAACCGGCTGTTAAATTCTTTGCGAATAACAGCAGCATTGGTGGCGGCGGTTCTCTTACAAACCATAATTTTCGGCACGGCAACGCAAGCCCAACCGGGACGGAATAATGCTGCCGGCGCGGTATTCGCAATGACGAACGCCACCGAAGGCAACGAGATTATCACTTACGCTCGCGCGAACGACGGCACTTTAACAAGACTCAACAACGTCGAGAAAACGCGCGGACTTGGTCAAGGAGTTGATACGGATACGCAGGGACCGCTCCGACTCAGCCCTGACAATCGTTTTCTGTATGCCGTTAATCCCGGCAGCGACAATATCAGCGTATTTGAAGTGAACGGAACACGCCTCAAATTTTTACAGATAATCGCCGCGGGCGACCAGCCGCTGAGCTTGACCATTCACGGTAATTTACTTTATTCGCTCAACGGCTCGGTTGCCGGAAACGGAATCAGAGGTTTTAGAAGAGCCGCCGACGGAACATTAACGGAATTGCCGGATTCATTCAGGATGCTCAGTTCGCCGATTGCCGTTCCGGGCGACATCGAGTTCAG
>JBPCOJ010000017.1:0-5332 GCA_051000345.1 Pyrinomonadaceae bacterium
TTGCTACACCTTCGGGTGGTATTATAACGAAGGAACAACAAATGCAAGGATTTAGACCGCCTTTAGCCGGATACAGCGATGTATTTGAATTTGAAAATGTTCAGGTGCGGCGCGACGGCGATACAGCTGTGATGAGTTATGTCATCAACGAATATGAACACTGGGACAATCAGAAATACGTCATACCGTTGCTTCGTAAAACTGACACTTATATTTTGCGCGACGGGCGTTGGTTGATTATCGCTTCACAAGAAACATTCATTCCTGCGGAACGCAAAGCAATCAAGATTAACCCGAAGATTTACGCGGCTTATGTCGGACAATATCAACTGATGCGTTCGCTCATTTATGCCGTAACCAGAGAAGGCGATAAGTTGATGATGCAGGAAATTGGTCAGCCTAATAAGAGAGAACTTCTTCCAGAAACGGAAATGTCATTTTTTTCTAAAGGCGAGAACGGGCAAATTGTTTTCGTAAAAGACGCAAAAAGCAACGTAACACATTTAATCATTCGTGATAACAATTATGACATCAAAGTAAAAAAGATTGAGTGAGCAGGACAGGTTGTTTTGTGGAAAAGCCGCGCATAACAAATCATTGGACGTGAGGGCGAAACAGCTACTTTCTTATCACGTTGTCTTTTGAACTCAAACGGGTTTGGTAGCGGTTTCGCTCCACGTCAATTCCAGCGTTAGTTAGGCGAAAACTTTGTCGCTCCTTTATTCGGACTCCCGGCTTCGTTCTCCTTGTATGGCGTTGAAGATGAAGGGAAACGTCCCCCACGTTTGGCCGCGATGCTGCGGGCGAAAGCCGAACAGCACGATGCGCCCTTTGCCCATCGTCACTTCGGCGAGCGCGATCTTGTTTTTGATGTAACTCTCGCCCAAGAGCCAGCCCGATTGCAGTACGTTCGTTTCCGCATAACGCGCGATGACGCGGACACGCGCGGCATCCGTTGCTTCCTTGTTTATCTCAAACGCTTGGCTGTTGATAAAATATGCGTTCGTGTCCCGCTCGAATCCGCGCGCGAGCGTTTGTTGTGTATCGACATTTAGTTTAAGGATCGAGCCGGGACAATAAAACTCCGAAGAGCGCACGCCCTCAAGCACGTTGCGTAGCGGCAGATTGAAACGCTTGATCGCCAGCTCAGTCGAAGCGTCGAAGCATACGAGCGTGCCGCCCGCTTCGACGAACTCGCGCAAACCCTGCACGCCCGCTTCACCGATGCCGCCCGTTAATTCCGCAGGATACTTGCCCGCCGCATTGCCTTCGATTATCTCGCGCTCCGTTTGCGAAGGCAGCACGATGACATCGAAACGAGCGCGCAAATTGCCCGCGCGCATATCGTTATTGAAGACGGATTTATACGGCACATTGAAGGTGTCGAAAACATACCGCGTCCAGCCTTCGTCCATCGAACCCGTATAGCTTTTATAGAGCGCGAGACGAACAGGCCGCGTGATCGGATTTTTAATCGGCGATGCCACAGTCGCAGCCGCGCTGTTGTTCGCCTGAAGCGGCAAGGCCAGATCGCGCCGCACTTGTTGTTCGTCGCGTAGAAGCGTGAGGCGTCTATCGGCTGCTGTCTCCCTGATGCTTGTCACCGCGCGCGCTTCAACGCCCATCTGCAAAGGCAGCGTCCATCCGGCGACATCGTAGGGGCGTTCGGCGTCGCCTGTGGCGGTGCGTCTGGTCGGATACTGTTGCGCTTCAAAAAGCGATTGCACGTTGGCGCGCTGCGGTTGCGAGAGAAAAACGATGTAGCTGCCGAGCGGCGTTTCCGTCGCGCCGCCGTTTGGTTGATTCGCAAACGAGAGATGCAGTTCACGGTCGAGCCTGTAAACTTCCATGCCCTGCCCGACAAGCGCGCCGATTAGCTTCGCCACGTTTTCGTCTCTGCCTTGTCCAGCCGGAATCAGATATGCGAGCGGGCTGTTGTCAGTCGAAGCGTGTGAAGCGACGGCGCGGCGATTGAGTTCGTAGAAATTGCGCAAATAATCCGTGCGGTATTTGGCGGCGAGTGAAAGCAGCGAACGGGAGGCAATCAGTTCGATGTTCATTATGTCGCGCGGACGCCATACGCCGCCCGTCCAAGGATTCGGAAAGTTCGTTGCAGGAGAAAGCGCAGAGATCATGCCGCGCGTCGTTGATTTCGCAAGCTGTTCGCGCGTGACGGTGACGGGCGTCATAATGCGCGCGCTCGCGGCTTCGGAGAGAATGCCTATGGAGTTGTGGTAATAAGGCGCTGTGCGAAAGCCGCCGTGCCACCAAGTATCGTAGAGCGCGTTTGTGATAACGCCCTGAACATTTGCTGCTTCGAGGTCTGCCGCCATCTTGTGGCCGATTAATCCGACTTCGCGCAGCAAGAGCGGCGCGATGCGCGGGTTCGGCGGATCATAAAACGGCGGAATAAAAAAGCGCGAGCCGGTTGCGCCCTGTTGATGAACGTCATAGACGATTTCCGGGAACCACTCCTTCCAGAAAAACTTTGTGATCGCGCGCGTCTCCGCCAGATCGAGCATAAACCAATCGCGGTTGTCGTCGTGTCCAGCGTAATAATGATAAATTTCCGGCGGCTCCGTTCCTTCGTAGGGCGTGCCGAGAGTTTTGCGATACCAGTCGGCGACAATATCCACGCCGTCAGGATTAGCAGAGGGAATGAGCAGCAAAATCGTGTTCTGCAAAATCTCGCGCGTCGCCGCGTCCTCAGCCGTCGCCAACTCGTAAGCGAGCTGCATGGACATTTGCGAAGCGACGATTTCCGTCGAGTGAATCGAGCAGGAAATAGCGATGACGGTTTTGCCTTGTCGTATCAATTCATCGCGCGCAGTTTCGCTTGCCACCGTGCGTGGATCACTGAGACGCCGTTGAATGATTTTGTATTTTTCGAGTTCGCGTATATTCTCTGGCGCGCTGATGAAGGCAACAATCAGCGGGCGCTTGAGCGTCGTTAATCCGATTTGTTCGACGCGCACGCGTTCGCTCGCTTTATCAAGACGCGCAAAGTAATTGTTAATCTGGCTCCAATCGGCAATCGTGCGATCATCGCCCGGCGTAAACCCGAGCACTGCGCGCGGTGACAAAATCGCTTGCGAATTGACAGAGGCTTGAGAATCGAAAGCGACTGCACCGCTTGCTTTGCCGCTGCTGCTGCCCGCATGATTCGTTTGCGCGTGGGCGGTGACAAGAGATGTTTGCAGCGCCGGAAAAACGAGCAGCGAACAAACGGCGATGTGTAAAACAAGATGACGCGAATACGAGAGCATGAAGAGAATCCTCTGCCGGAACTGCTTGACGGCGGCGGCAATAATAGCGAACCGGAGACCGCCGCGGCGTTCGGGCGCAACGAGCGGGAAAACGAATTGAATCGAGCGAGCGCGAATTTTAGCACAGCGGCTCGCGCTCCGTCGGGCAGCCGTCTTTTTTATTATTGGAGCCTATGCGCCGCCGCGCTTCTGCTACTCATCTTCGCGCCGCCGACGCTCCTTGTCGCGTGGGCTGCCAAAAGGCGCGAGTGGGTTTATCCTGTCGCGCAGTGGGGCGCGCGCATGTGGCTGCGTTTGAGCATGGTGCGCGTGCGCGTGCGTGGACGCGAGCATCTCGATCCCGGCCAGACTTACGTTTTTATCTCGAATCATCGCTCGTATCTGGACACGGCGACGATCTTCGGCCACATGGGGCGGCGGATGGGCATACTCGCAAAAAAAGAGTTGTTGAAGGTACCTATTTTGGGTTACGGAATGGGCTATGTGAACATCATGGCGATTGATCGCAGCAACAGGGAGCGCGCGCTTCAGACAGTGCAGGCGGCGACGGCGCGAATACGGTCAGGCGTTTCCTTCGGAGTCTTTGCGGAAGGCACGCGCGCTCTTCCCGGCAAGCTTTTGCCGTTCAAGAAGGGCGCGTTTTATATGGCGATTGAGGCGGGCGTTCCCGTCGTGCCGGTGGCGATGAAGAATACGGATGAATTGATGGGCAAAAAAACAGGCCGCGCGAAACCGGGCTTAATCGAAATGGTCTGGCTCGAGCCGATTGCGACACGCGGGCTTTCAACCGACGAAGATGTTGCGCGGCTCATCGAAGAAGTTCACGCGCGCATCGCGGCGGAACTGTCGAAGCCATTCGAGCAGGCAGATGATTGAGCGCGCGTCTGTTGCAAGAGACGATTGCTGTAGTAGTCGTCTCTTGCAACAAAGCGGAGTTTGATGGACTACGGTTTCGATTTCTTTTTAACGGGTGTCGGTGCTGGCGTTGGTTGCGCGGGCGGCGTTTCGTCATCATCGAGGACACGCAGCGTGCCTTTGCCGCGCTGGTAATCCGTATAGCGAACGAGGGCGCGCACATGCAGTACGTCTCCTGATTTGAATACGAGTTCTTCATCCGTTCGGGCGTAGGTCGGGAACCAGTAGCGCCCATCGATCTGCTCGCGGTAAGTTTCAAAGACAGGAAACCGCTCATTCTTTTTTTCATTCTCAGGCACGCCTTTGCCGCGCGTCTTCACAATCTGCAAATCCTGATCGTCTATCCAGATGCGTCCCTGAAAAAAACGCTCCTTTGTTTTGTTCGGATCGGGCGCGATTTTCGGCGCGACATCGAAGACGTATAAATTCAGTTCGTCGATGCGTTCTTTGCCGACGTACTTAAAATTATATTGAGCGATTTTGCTCGCTTCGAGCGCGAATTGATTAACGCCGCCGAGGTCTTCTATGTCCTCTGACTGAACTGCGGCAAACGTCGGCAGCGGGAAAAAAGTAATTTTCTCGTAACGTTCGCCCTTATCCGAGAAGGTAAAAGTCGAAACGCGGTGATACTCGCCCGCAATCTGCCCGCCCTGCCCGATTTCCTGCAGCACTGCGTCGCGCTTGAAAATATATTCGTTGAGCGCCTTGCGAAAAATTGTTTCTTTGGCAGTGAAGGCACGGATAATACGATCAACGTCAATCGGCGCGGTTGTTGCAGTAGCGGTATTAACAGGCGAACCCGCAGCCGTGCGTTGTTGCGCGAACGCTTCCCGCATAAAGATTTCAGGCGTGAAAGAGTCGGCGGCACAAACAAGAAAAAGCAGCAAAAAAGCGTGTGCGAAAAAACGTTTCATGGCAATGATTCCGTTGAAAATTATTTTGTAAACAGCAGTGGAAATTTATCGCTAGCTCCTCGCTTCGCCGTTGAGCGGCGGGCTATTGAGCGAGTATTTAAGATGCCGCTCCTGCGCAGAGTGTTGCCATATACTTCAAGCCATGAAACGGCGCTGGCAATCCGGCGATGTCGTAACAATGTTTTGTTTTGCGCGGGTTCGCTTGAGCTACGAAATCTTCAAGCGCAACGGCTTGCC
>JBPCOJ010000102.1:0-17577 GCA_051000345.1 Pyrinomonadaceae bacterium
GCCCGCGCAAAAGATGATGCGCGAGCTGGGCGCATCCCGCATTCCAAGCGGCGCGCGCACCAAAGAGCAAGCCGCCGCGTCGCAGTTCAAACGCGACTTGACACGCTCCGCACGCACGGGCGCAAACATAGACGATAAATTACAGCAGGCGGTGGACGCCGGACAGTTGAAGCCGCGTGATGTGATGGCGATTAACCGCGCCGCGATGGAAACTCCTTTGCAATCGAGTTTCAAGAGATTGCCGCTTGCCGATGCGCTTAAAGTTTACGATGCGATGAGCGACGGCGAAAAGAAACAAGTCACCGACATGCTGGAAGTGAAGAAAGCGAAGGCCGGACGGTAAGAACCCATGAATGACGCCGCTGCCGTTGAATATGAGATCAAGCACTCACAGGCTTACCGATTAATTGAAGCGGCGGCGGTCAAAGAGTCCGTCAAAACTTCCCCAATTGGGGACAAAGTAACTAACGAGGGGCAAGCGCGCGCTCTGGCTTCTGTGCCGGAAGAGAAGCGCAAGATATGGTGCCGCATACTTTCGTGAAGAGTGCTCGTTAAATATCACGACGCGCACTTTATGGCGCAAAGCGGAAACTCAACATCTTGCGCTTTGGGGTTGAGACAGCGCTTGTGAAAATTCGCAACGTTAGTGAAAAAACATAACTGCGTCTGAGATCGATTTTTATGGCACCGGGTATGCTACTTGCTTGCCTGATGCGTGGTTGCTCTCAAGCGTTATCAGTCGCAGTTTATACACCATCAGCAAGCAGGATTCTTGCATAGCAAAAGGGCGACGCCCTAAAAGCATCGCCCCTTTGTTTCTTGAAAGAAGATTCTCAGTCTCGCCGGATGGTTGCGCAAAAGGCATCTACCGCGCGGCTACATTCCATTGTCAGGCTGAAGGCGTGGCTGATAGCTCCGGCTGTCAGGTCGTCGCGTTTGGCAAAGTCCCGCTCGTAAGCAACGGCAGCAATCAGTTCGACGAACGCCCGCGCCTGCTCATCATCGTCTTGCGAAAGTATGATGTCGGTCAACTGCGCTGCCCGCTCGTTTGATATTCTCCTAAATGCCGGGTGATGCTCCCACTCCGCACTGTCTGCCTTCGGCGCGGGCGTTCCATTTTCGGCATCGTCATCATCTTCGGCATTATCATCTTGCGCGCTCGCCGCGGCCGCGACTTTCAATATACGCTTGATAAACTCCGGCGTCTTGACTAGCCCATCTATGACTTTGCCTTCATAGCTGGTTATGTAGTCAACGGTGCTGTTGTAAAGCTCGACGGGCGTCTCCGGGTTACTAAGAATCCCGGCGATATTCTCGGCTAAAGAATCAATTGGTTGTTGCGGCAAACGCGCCCCCGCGCGGCTATGTTTCCCTTCTCTTTTATTCATCGCTTTCGGCCTCCCTTCTGATGCGCGATCACAAGGCTGGCATCGAAATAGAAATCCATGTTGCCGGAGCGCAGTTTAGTGCGCTCGCCGGTGATGAGTACGTCATCGACAACGATCCAAGTGTTCTGCGCAATCAGCGCGCAGTAAATAAGAACTTTGTCGCCCGGTAGAATTCGCCGGTGGCGTGCCGCTCTGACGGTGACGAGCAGGGCGCTTCCCTGCCCTGTCCGCGTGGTAAACTGTTTGTGCATAGCTGGATGCCTTTCTTTGTTGGAAGGTTGAAGGTTGAAGGCTAGAGAAGTGTTTGCGCGCTTCCCTAGCCTTTCTCATTTAATGGCCGCGTTCGCTTGCCAGCATGATGTGTGCGCCGACGGCAGCGGCGACGTGATAGCAACGCATCCCGCGCGCTCCCGCCTTGCATGTGCAATCCGCAAAGCGTTCGCCGCCGCGCTTCTCGCAACGCACCGTATAGGTTGCGCCCGTCGCTTTGTTCGTGACGGTGTAGCTGCCGAACTCCACAACGCGCACTTGCGGCTTCAGGCTGCGCGCCTTGTCGATTGCCTTTTGCATCGCTTCGATTGTCGTTAGCTTGACCATGTTGTTATCTCCCGTTTCGTTTGATGTCTTACTCTTGCGTTAGATTAACTCATGCGTTAGGCATTGTCAACAACTGTTTTCTCTTGCGTAAATCTTTTTCTTGCGTTACAGTTCACGCCCATGAGTCAAACATTTACAACTAAAGAAGCCGCCGAGAGGTTAGGGATTACAGCCGCCCGTGTGCGGCAACTTGTCTTAGCTGGACAGTTGCCCGCCGAGAAGTTCGGGCGTGATTTAGTTATCCATGAATCTGACCTTGAAAGCGTCAAGGATCGTCCAATAGGCAGGCCGCCCGGTAAGGTGTCCACAGCAAACAAAGCAGCCACAGGCGCGGCAAAGGCCAGCAATGGCGCATCTGTGAAGAAGAAAGGAAAACGATGAACAAATTAAGCCAAGAATTAAACTCAAGCGAGCGCGAGCGGTTAGCAACACATGAGACAACCGTTAAGGCGGGGCTACAAACCTTCTACGAAGTAGGCAGCGCTTTGTTGGCGATCCGTGAAGGGAAATTATACCGACAAGACTTCGCTACTTTCGAGGATTACTGCCATAAGCGATGGGGCTTCGTTGCAAGTCGCGCAAGACAACTGATAGGTGCCGCCGAAGTTGTAGCGAACCTTGAAAGTGTTACAGATGTAACACTCTCAAATGAGGCACAAGCGCGTGTGATAGCGCCGTTAATGCCTGAATCACAGCAAGCTGTGTGGCGTTTTGCTGTCTATACCGCTCCGGTCGTAAATGGTAATCCTGTAATTTCTACGCCACACATTAAAAAAGCGTTGCACACCGTTGAATTGCTTGAACAATACGGCTGGAAAGGCGATTTACAGCCTGACAGAGCTTTGTTGATTGACCCTGAGTTAAGAGCCTTACTACCGTTACATGAACCGTACATTTGGGAACAACTTGAGCGAAGTCTGTTGGAATTTGGCAAGCCCATAGCACCACTGGATGTTTGGGGAAAGACGATGCTGGACGGTCACGCTCGTTATCTCATTTGTATGAAACATGGCTTGCCATTTGAAGTAACGCAGAGAGAGTTCGATAGTCTTTCAGCAGCCAAGATATTCATTCTTGAAAGCCAGCTTCTGCGAAAAAACTACACGCCCGACGAAATAGCAGCAATCACTGTGGACATGGAGACTTATCAAGCCGCTTCCATAGGCGCGGCTTCACTTGACCACTGCGACAAGCCAGCAGCATAAGAAAGCAGCCACAGCGCACGCCAGCGGCAGCAACGCGGCACTCACGGCAGCAGCGAAGGCGAAGAGGAAGGGCAAGAAATGATGATTGCTAATCTCCGCATACGAACAGATGGCAAAGCAAGCAAGCGCGGTGAGAATGTTTACAAGGTTGGCGCGGGCGCTTCGATTCTGGCTAATAATGGGTGGCAGATTGTACGACGTCCTTCAATACGCTCTCCCTACACGTACATGAAGGCACCGATTGTGCAGCGGTCTAAAACATTTACGGTGCAAATCGAGATTCCAACGGATGATGAGTTATTAGCTTTCGCCGAAGAGCTGCACGCACATGGCGCTAATTTTGAAGGTATGTTTCAAGGCTGGAAGGTGCGCTATACGCCAGCAATCACACGTCCGGCATCTTCGCAGATGGTGATAATTGACGGGCAGATCAAACATTTACCTGTTTCGGCAAGCGACGATCCCGCGCACTTTAATTGCGACGGCGACGCATGGGGCTATTCCGTTATCTTTGAGACTCCCGTGCGTACCCACAAGCACGGCGAGTTCGTTGACGAACTCAAGCACAGCCACAGCGCCCGCAAACGACAGCAACGCGGCTCTCACAGCGAAGGTGAAGAAGAAGGGCAAGCGATGAGCAACGACCAACCGGAAAAGCCATTGCCGTCCAAACCCCGCGAAACTTTCGAGGAACGAATGAAAGCGATGCGGGAGTATTACGAGACGCGCCACTTCGTGAATAAGGCAGACATCCGGGACGCGCCGCCACTCATGCCGAAAAAGGACACCAAAAAATGACCAACGACGAACTCGAACGAATAATGAATTTCATCATCGAGCGGCAGGAACGCATCACCGAGCAGCAGGAACAAACGCAGGCCGTGCTCGGTGAAACGCAAGCGGTTCTCGGTGAACTCGCGCGCCGCGACGATGACAAAGAGCAGCGCATCGCACGCTTCGAGCGTTCATATACAGAGATCGCCGGATTGCTAACAAAGCATGACGATCAGCTTGTGGCCGTCACTTCAAACGTCAACAAATTAACGGAAGTAGTGTCTTCCCTTTCCGCGACGGTTGACCGTTACATCACGGCGCGCGGTAACAATGGCTCCGGCGGGCAATGAAAGGCAGCATGCCGCCCGTGCGCGCACAGACTTATAGGCTTTCAGACCTTAGAAAACCTTAGAGTTTCAATGACACCCGTGCGTGCACAGACTTATAGGAAAAGAGGACAATTGTCCCCTTTTCTAAGGTTATGACGCCCGTGTACGCATGGATGGCAGTGGTTATTCTGCAAATTTGCAGAGTTTCCGGCGATGCCGCCCGTGCGCAAGGCTGAAAAGTTGGGCGAAGTTGAGTCAAAAAAGCGCAAAAGCAACGAAAGCGTCGCTTGATTCTTTGAACTAAAACCAACTTCTGGGAGCGATGCGCGGGCAATGTCGAGCGATATGTTGCCGCATACAATGAAGGTAGACAGTGAAATTCGAGTGGGACGATGAAAAGGCTTTAGCCAATCTTGAGAAGCACGGCGTGAGCTTCGGTGAAGCAACGGAAGTCTTTTACGATCCGAATGCTTTGGAGAACGACGATGCCGAGCACTCCGGCGGCGAAAGCCGATTTATCGTCATCGGTTATTCGACCAAGCGGCTGCTATTCATCGTCTTCGTCGAACGACATCAGGATGTAATTCGCATTGTCTCAGCGCGCAAGCCAACATTGACGGAGAGAAATTTATATGAAGAAGACCAACGATAAAGAATCTGAAACCAAGCCTGAAGAGGTCACTCTGGAAGTTACAGAAAAGGATTACGAAGAGGGCTTAAAGCGCGGCTGGACGGATGACGACATGCTGAAACCCGGACGTTACAATTTTAAGCGCGGCGGCTTCCTCGCGCGCCATCCTGAACTGAAAATTAAAGAAAGAAAGAGTGCCTGATGAATTCACGCAGAAGATCATCCGAATTCCCTTCCCTGTGCTTGGCCTGAACATGGAGCAGCAACCGTGAAAACTATCGCCATCGCAAATCAAAAGGGGGGCGTCGGCAAGACGGCCACAGCAATCAATCTAGCCGCTGCCCTGCGCCTGCATCATCGCAAGCGCGTGCTCTTAATCGACCTCGACGCCCAATCTGATGCCTCACAATGGCTCGCGGGCGCGGCAGGTGAAAAAGGCAAATCCGTTTATGACGTGCTCGTGCGGCAAGTCGAAGTCGCGCAGTGCATCATCCAGACAAAGAGCAATATCGATCTTCTGCCGTCGAACCTGCAAACCGCCAATCTCGATATTGAACTCTTAGGCGTGCTGCACTTCCATGACCGCCTCAACAAAGCCATCAACACGCTCCCGGACGCCGCGTATGACGTTTGTTTGCTCGACTGCCCGCCGAACTTGGGCATGGCGACCGTCAACGCTTTCGCGGCCTCGCAAATCGTTATCATTCCCGTCGAATGCAAGCGCGAAGCCTTCGATGCGGTTGTTCATTTGATGAACACGCTTTTGATGGTCATGGACGGGCGGCACACCATCCGGCCTTATGGCCTGCCGACGTTCTTAGAGCGCACGAATCTCGCGCGGGACATCTACGAGCAGCTCAAAGAGAAATTCCAGACGCAGTGCTTACCGCCGATCCACAAGAACACGCGCCTTGCGGAAGCCGCCGCCGCGCGGCAGACAATCTTTGAATACGATTCCGCGTCATCCGGCGCGCTTGATTACATGAGAATCGCAAAGGAGTTGGTCAGTGACTTTGAAGAAGAAGCGCAAGTACGGCGACCTCGCCGCTCAACTCAGTAACGCGCCCGACCCCGTTGAATTCGCCGACGTGTATGAGCGCTTTACCGGGCGTCGGCCAGTGGCGCGCGCGGCGGAGAACGAACCGAAAACCGCTTCATCCGCAAGCCCATCGTTAAACGAAAGCCTTTCGCCTGACGCACCCTTAGCCCTTCAAAACGAAAGCCTTCTGTCTGCCGATAGCCTACCGCGAAACGAAAGCCTAAGAGAAATAGAGGTAGATTTATGGGCGAGCGTGCCGGAGATCAAAGGCCATTGCCGCTGGCCGCACGCTCTCACCGATTCCCTGTTCAAACTCTTGGACGTGCCGGAGCGCGTCGTCTACGAACAACTCTTTCGATTGTCATGGGGCTTCGGTAAGGACTTCTGCATAATAGGTTTGCCAAAACTCGCTGAACGCTCCGGCTTAAAGCCAACGGCGACGCACGGGGCAGTGGCACGCCTAACGAAGAAGGGTCTCGTGATTAAAGCGGCAGCAACATTCGGTAAAAACAAGGAGCAGGGAATTACTTATAGGCTACCGCTTCCCGAATGGCTTGTGCGAAACGAAAGGCTATCGCTAAACGAAAGGCTTTCGGCAAACGATAGCAATAAAGAAAAGACACACAAAGACACACACAACACAGAGGAAGCGCCTGACGGCGCGGGTGTGCGTGTGGGTTCCAGATTCACGATTGAAGAATGCCGGAGATATGCGAAGCATCTCCAATCGACAGGGCAGGGAATCAATAATCCCGGCGGCTACGCGACGACGATCAAACGCACCGGCGAAGCTGATGAGTTGATCGCAGCTTTCCTTAATCCAACTGAGCCGAGTAAAACGCTGGATGTTTCACAATGCCCGGATTGTCAGGGAAGCGGTTTCTTTTATCCGAATGGCATCAATGGCGGCGTCGCTAAGTGCAAACATGAGCGGCTACGAGAGGGAAGTATTTAATGGGATGGGAGCGGCGACGCGGGCGATTGTTCTATTACCGCAAAGAGCGCGACGAACAAGGCCGCGTGCGCTCGATCTACTTGGGACGCGGCGAGAGCGCCATTGACGCGAGCCGCGCGGCGGGCGTGCCTGTCCCGGATGAAGTATTTCCCGAAATTCTCGCCGACAATTTTTCAGCGCCACTAAATACAGGAATGAACAATTGGCATCTGACACAGCGGACACGACAGTGCATAGAACGAATCGAACAATTGCGTCGCAGTAAATGGTGACTCTGGAAAGGCTTAGAATCGTGTTGTGCTACAAAACCCGAAGAGCGCAATGTCAGGTTAAGGTCAGGTTTAGCGAAGTAAGAATTCAGCCAAAATGATGGTATTTATTCACAAGAAAACACAAGAACTCTGGAAGCCGAATGATGGCATATGATGGCATCTTAAAATGTTGGTAAATGTTGGTATTTCCAAAGCCCTGATTTCCGCATAAGTTTCGCTTTTACACTTTCGGCGCGCTTACTTACGCACGGCGGATAGCTACTGCCAGCGTAAGGACGAATCGCACATCCTGATGCGATGCGCGCCGAATCCTTTTCAGGAGTGACCAACAGGAAGGTCTGCCGTGCATAATGAGGAAAAGAAACAGGCTGCTCGCCTAACACTGCAAGCATTAGCCAATATAAATTGGGCTGATGATTGTATTCCACTCTCGCTTACGCCTATCAAAACTGTGCCTGCGGTTTATTGCTTTTATAACCTTGAGGCTTTTCATAAGCACTTTCGTGAGCGGTTTCTTTTTATTAAAGCCTTTGAAGAAATTTGTCGCCAACAGCAGATTGAGTTTAGTAAGTGCGACAAGAAAGCTTGGCAGGAATTACAAGGTCAAAGACCGGATTTAGTACAAGAAGCACATCGCTTAACATACGACCCTGAGTTTGTTATCCCTATAACAGAAGAAGTACGAGATGCTCAAAAACAATACATGCTGTTTATTGGAGAAGACACTATAGGTTTGGCTTTAGAAACGGGCATAAATATGGCTATTCAATTATCAACGGAAATCGTGCGGGATGTACTAACAATGAGAACTGGGGTTAAACGCAGGGGAGCGAAGGAGAGACGACAAAACATCATCAATATAGCCAATAATTTTGCTCAACGTTTTGATGATATTTACCAATTCGAGAAAAGAGATCAAACAAGAAATTGGCGATTTAATTATCAACAACTTTGCGACGTCACTTGCACGCTTGCTACTGATAGAGTGCCAAAGATTGAGGAAGTTGAGCAACGCTTAGGTACAAGCAATCTTAATCGAATACTACGCAATAACAAGCGGCGGTTGATGGAGACTCATCAACATACTGACCACAAATGGCCTGTCTTGGGCAGTGAAATTTGGGAGCGATATAGTAAGAAATAAAAGTGTCGGATTCCCGTTAGTGTCGGGTTTTTTGTGGTTTAGTTGAACCCCGAAGCTTTAAGCTTCGGGGTTTTTCTTTTTGCTACTTCACGCGACGTAGCGCAATTTTAGTTTGTCCCGCTCGCTCTGGCTGCCCTGCCGAGACGAGTCCTGCGAAAAGCAGGGTGAAAAGTTAGTCGCGTGACTTTTCGCTCTGCTTTTCGCTTTACGCAAAAGAAAAAGACCCGCGTAAACGGGTCTCTTCCAACATCTGGTAACCAACCAGAATACGGTCTTTACATGGAAAACATAATACTAACTCACTCGAAAAATAGCAATAAGCCGTTTCCCGCCTATCGCTACAAGCCCGGCGACCCGCTGCCACCACGTCACATAAAAGTAAACGCGATGGAGACACTTCGCCGAAACGCCGAAGCCTTCGAGCAGCACCAACGCGACGAACAGGCGCGCATGGATCGCACCGGAAGGAGAGCGGCATAATGAGCGCAAATTATCAGCAAGCCACTCGCTCGCCGCTTCGCCCTGTTTACCGGCTACGCATAAAATGTCCGGTCTGCGGCAAGCGCGACAATTGCGCCGTCTCCGAAGATCGCACACGCGCATATTGCCGTCGCGTCATATCCAAGCATCAAGGCCGTGATGGTGGCTATCTTCATATCTTGGTTGACTCGCCGCGTACATCACACGCGCCACAGTCGCCGCCGCAGAAGCAGGCCGTGCCGATTATCGTGGCCGACGCAGCGCGACGCCACAGCGTCTATACGGCGCTTCTGCGTAGCCTTCAGCTATCGCCCGCCGACCATACAAGCCTGCGTGCGCGCGGCCTAAGCGACGAAGCAATCGAGCGCGGCCAATTCAGAAGCACGCCGACGAAAGACGAAGCCGCCGCGATTACGAGCGTACTCTCGAACTCTCACGACCTCGCCCGCGTCGCCGGATTCTATCGAGTGAACGGCGCGCCGCGTCTCGTCTGGATGGACACCGGCATCGTCATCCCGGCGCGCGATGCCTTCGCACGCATCAGTGCTTTGATGTATCGCCGCACGCACGCACGCAAAGATGAATCTTTCGGAAAGTACATCTGGCTTTCATCCGCCGAAGATAGAGACGGCAAACCGCGCAAGGCGGGCGCATCATCCGGCGCGCCGTGCCACTACGCGCTATCGCACATGATGAAGCAAACGGAATCCGTCACGCTTACCGAAGGCGCGTTGAAAGCAGAGATTGCCGCGCATCTTCTCAATCAACCTGTTATCGGCAACGCGCCGTCCTGCTTCGGCGCAGACTTCGCCGCCAACCTTAAAAATGATTTCCCACAATTGCGTACCGTGTTCGTTGCCTTCGATATGGATTTCAAGAAAAACGAATCCGTCAAGGCTGCGATGTTTCGCCTTGTCGAGCAGTTAGAGAAAGCGCGCTTCGATGTTCGCATTCGGACGTGGCCGGATAAGTGGAAGGGAATCGATGATTACTTGCTTGCCGTAGCTTCACAGAAGGAGGTGGCCGCCTAATGAGTGCCAACGTCGCGTCCTTCCAAGATCATAAGCCCGGCCACATGAAGCGCCGGATGCAACAATCAATCATCGAGCCGCGCGCTGAGTCCGTCATCTCTGATATGTCCGACGGCAATCTGGCGACGGAGTTTATTTTCTCATTCGCCGGATTCAAGTATGCCGCGAGTCATCTTGTGCTAACGCTCATCGGCGTCATGGGCGACGGGCAAGACAGCATCGAGCTTGCCGATAAAGACATTGCCGAGATCGCCGAATGCGACACGCGCACCGTCCAAAGGTGGCGCAAAGCGTACATCGAGCAAGCACAAAAAGAAAACTTCTGGCCTCTCGAAATTAAACAGGGCGCATACGTCAAAGGCGAGAAGTATCATCTGCCGAGCACCTATCGCGTTACCTTCGGCGAGACGGTGGAGAAGATCGTAGCTGCCGCCCGCGTTTCAGCCGATTACAGCCATGACCGGATAGCAGCAATCAAAAAGGCCGCCGAATTCCATTATGACGATATTCCGCAAGCGCCGCCGAGCCTGCGCAAGCGCAAACCGAGCATCGTCAACACGCCTCTCGCGGAACTGAACCGCGCCGCGAAGAAGCTGGACAGCACGCAGACGCTTCTCCAAAACATGCCGGAAAGACAGCGCGCTGCCTACGTCAACGGACAGGGCGAAGAATTGCGCGCGGCGATGGACAGGCTGCGCGACCAAATGGCCGAACTCGAAAAAGCGTTATCAGGCGAAAATACAAGTGTTGCAGATAAAGAGGATACCTATACTAACGACAACGTTGTCACCCCATTTTCAGGCACCGCCCGCCCGCCTGCTTATGTCGTACCTTTAAGAGAAGAAGAAGCGACACAACCCGAGCCAACGCCGGAAGCTACCGCTGCATGGGATCGCGTACTCGCCAGTGCAAAACATCAACCGCAAGTCACGCGCGCCGATGTCGAGATAGCGTCGTCGGCAACGACATATCCGCCGCCGGAGCCGCCGCCGCATGAACTCGAATATGTGCCGGATGCGCCGGAGCCGACTTTGACGGAATTTGACGCTGTGGCTGACACGAAGCAGGACGATGGACTTAAAGAATGGTGCGAAAGTCCAGAAATGGACAAAAGCACCAAAGTCGCCTTTTCCGAAGAAGGCTACGCGCCGCCGAAGTCGAAAATGGAGCGCGACATCGAAGAGCAGGGCGGCACGGCACATTACTTTTGAGGTGAAAGATGATCGGAAAAACCGGCAATCAAAGCCGAACCCTTACGCGCGTAAAAGAGGAATGGAAAAATCTCGCCAACAGGAATCTTCCGCGCTCGCGCGCTGCCAGCAACTCGCCAAGCGTTCGGCTTTTGATTTAAGCCTCGCGCACGACGCCGGAGTAAGCGCGCATCTTCCGTTCGCGCATCTGGCGAGAATCAAGCGGGCGCGCCGGGAGATGAATGATTTGCTACGAGAATTGTCAGGGAAAGACCGCCGGGAGGAAGAGGAAAAGAGCGCCGCATGAAACAAACTGCCGCCCCTGATAAATATAACGGCTTTCCGCCTCCGCGAATTCTGCGCGAGAAAATTCTTTTTGCTTTATCGGAGGATACAACTACGAGCGACCCTCGAAATCAAGAGTTGTACGACGCGCTAGGTAAGGCTGTGCGGGCGATGCTTGAATACGTCTCACAGCACTACCCTGATGAATTTTTGGAGTATTTGAATGGTGACAGCGGCGAAACGACAGTATAGCGAAAGCGACAAAGCAACCGCACTCGCATTGCTGGCTGCCAACGCCGGGAATATCACGCGCACAGCGCGCGAGACAGGCTTTCCTGCAACAACACTTCGGCAGTGGCGGGATGGCGAGCATATAAACGAAGAGGTCACGCAAAAGCGTGACCAAAAAAAGGAAGAACTCGCCGACCTTTTTGAGAGAGTCACCCGCGTTTATTTAGATCGCGCTCTTGCGCCTGACACTGTATCGGAGACTAAGGGCAAAGACGCCGTTATTGCCGCTGCCACAGCGACGGACAAGATGCAGTTATTGAAAGGCGCGCCGACTGCAATCAATCAAACTTATCTGACTGATGAACAAAAGGCAAAGAAACTTGCGGAGATAATCAATCGCGGCAGGGAAAGAATGCGGTTGGTGGATTAGCGAAGGAGTTCAGGACAAGAGATACAGCCGCTAAACTTGAGTGCGGCTGCCAGAGAGAGAGAAAGGGAAAACACAAAATGAATTATCCAACATACAATCGCCCGACGAAACGTAAAGACATCCCGTCTGATGTCGTCCGACTGCCGACCTACAATCGCGTCGGCGGCGTTGCCGTAGGTGCTTCCGCGCCGACTGATCCGCGCCGCGCGTATGGTCTTCCGCGCGTCGTCAATCAATCGAATGCAGATGCTGCTTTCGTGCGCGGGCAATCCGTTGGCGACGCAACGGGCGATGCGAGCGCCGACACGTCTGCCGCGCAGTTGCCGACTTACAACCCGCCTTCAATAATCGAAGGGGCATCTCCGAAACAATTACCGACCATTAACCCCGCAATGCTGACGAGGCAGCGCATGGCGACGGGTACGCCCGGCGAGGCCAACCCACGCCCGCCGCTTGAGCAAGCGCAAGCGAGGTTACGCGGACTCTTAACCGATCCGGTCACCGACCAGAACGGGCGGCTCGCTTCGGGCGGCCTCGGCGCACTCTCGGCGGCTGGTCAAGCGGCGCGGAGTGGAAGCCTAGCTTATACGCTCGGCGCTGCCTTGGGCGGTCTCGCAGGTGGCGCGATTCGTCCGCAGGGAGATGAGGAACGAAAACGCCGTGAAGACATTCAGAAAGCAGCGACGGTCTACGGCATGGAAACGCAGGCGGATAAAGAGCGACGCGACTCTGAAAAAGAAGCCAGCGACGCGGGGTATAGAAAAGCGCAGATTGACTATATACGAGCGCGTCCCGGCATCGCTTACGAAGGACTCAAAACGAAGCGCGATATTGCCGCTGGCGGTGATGACACGCGTCGGTATGGAATTGACCAGCGAACGGATGTTGCGCTTGACCGCAACGACATCACGGCGCAGAAAAACAGTGACGTTGTGACCTTCAACGATTGGCGCATGAAGAACGGCGACAAGCGCACTGACGGCTACCTTGATTTCACCAAGTGGCGGCAAACGAACGGCGACCGGAATAGTTACACGCGCGAGCAGTTCAATCAGTGGCGCATGGATCACGGCGACGAAATGACTGATATTGCCGGGCAGAATGCCGACTCCAACACGATGCGCGCCAATCGCCCTCCGGTGGCTCCGAGAAGCCAAAACACGGGCGGCGGGAGTGGTAGTAATGGTCGCATCTCCCGCGCGCAGGGTGCAATCAATGGCTTCCAAAAACTCTTTACGCAGAAGACGCAAGCACTCAATCGCGGCGACCATCGAACCGCCGAGATGCTCGACGGGCAGATCAGAACGGCGGGCAGCAATATCCGTTCGGTCTTCGGTGATGTTGTTGACAATGACGCGAATGGATGGCCGACGGTCTTAAAGTCGCAAGGTGGTCAGTCCGGGCAAGCCGGACGGCAGGGAAGCAGCCAGCGCGTTGCCACACAATCTGATGTAGCAGAATACGCGCGGCAAACGGGTGTTGATGCCGCGCGCGCCGCCGAACACTTCCGAGCGAGCGGTTATGCGATTCAGTAGAGGCTTAAACGATGCCGAATAATTTACCAAGCGTGGATGAATTCATGGGCGTGCGGGCTGGCGTGAGCGATGCGCCCGCACCTTCTGATGACTTGCCGAACGTAGACGCATTTATGCAGACGCGCCCGCGTCGTGTGTCGCCTACACCTCAATCGCCCGCATCGCCTGAAGCCTATCGCATTACGGATAGATACGGCGCGCCGCGACCGGGAAGAGTTCACAGCGGTACTGACTTTGCCGAACCGATGGGGACACCTCTCGGCGCGGCAGCTTCCGGGCGCGTGGTCTTCGCAGGCAAGCGCGGCGGCTACGGCAACGCGATTGATATTAAAGACCCGGATGGCAATGTCCATCGGTACGGGCATCTTCAGCAAATCGGTGTCGGTGTCGGCGACATCATTGGAGCAAGCGAGCAGATCGGTCTCGTCGGCTCTACCGGGCATTCGACGGGAGCGCATACGCACTACGAAGTGCGCCCGAATGGTGGCGGCGCAGTTGACCCGCTCAAGACAAACTTTCGCCCCGTGTTCGGCTCATACGTTAAGCCGTTTGCGAAGCTTCCCGATGTGAATTCGTTCATGTCTAACCGGCAACCATCAACGGGCGCAAGCTCTCCTGTGAACGCCGACCAGCCAGCGCCTCAAACAACAGCCGATGACTTGCCGGACGTGGATTCGTTTATGGCATCACGCGGCGCGAGTGGTACGGAGCCTACGCCTTCAGCAGCTATAACCGGAGACGGGACGCCGCCGGGCAACTACGCGCTGACAGATAAAGGCGTCGAGCCTGAAAAAGAGCTTTCGACATTCAACCCTAATGCTGGCAATGATGAGCCTGTCATCCGAAGCGAGACGCGCCTACAACTCACACCGGAAGAGCGCGCCGTCTTTCAAAAGAAAGTAACGGCAGCAGGCGGAATGGATGCTTACAACCGGCAGATTGCCGAGAGCGCGAATCCGAAGCCTTTAGCCTTCAACGCGGCTATTGCTCCGCATCCTGACTCGTTCCTCGCGCGCTCCGCACAGAACGCCGCAAGCTTCTCCGCGCCGCAAGACGATCCGAGAAATGTAATGGGCGAGGCTCGCACCGTGCGCGTTCCGTCACCGATGGGCGCGCCGTTGACTTCAAACCAAATTAACGATGCCGCGCTTGCTTCTTATGGCGGTGAGTACGCCGCGCTCGGAAAACGTTATCGAGACGAAACAGGGCGCGATATTAACCAAATCAGCGTCACGCCCGAAGACTTCCAGAAGCAGGCCAAGTATGTCCGCGATCCGAAATCACCTTCGGGCGGCTACTATGAACTGCCTATTGCGCCAACGATGGGCGCAACGCGCATCCTGAATGCTTACGGCAAGGGCGGCTTGACGGAAGCCAAAGCGGAAGCGGCGCGCATCAGTGACGAAGCGAAACCGAAGGAGCGCACGATCAAAGACGCGGCGCTGGCTGGTCTATCGGATTTCGGCGTCGCCAACGCGCAGCTTGCCCATAACGTCACGATGTTGAGCCGCGCGCTTTATACGGCAAACGTTCACGGCTACGATTCGCCCGAATATAAAGCCCTCGAAGCCGAAGACAAAAAGACGCAAAGCCAGATTGACGATGCGCGTGCAAGCGTACCCACAGACGAGCAGAGCATGGCGGGCAAGGTGGCGCATGGCGTGGTGGACGCCGTCGGCGCATTGCCGCGCATGATGGCGTTCGGCCCGACGGGACTGCCGCTCGAAGCCCTCGCCGAGAACTTGCAGAAGGGCATCGTTCCCGCTGGCACGGAAGCATTGAAGACGCTGCCGCTCGTCGCTTCAATGGGCGCAGGAGGTGCGTTGGCGGAAGGCATGAGCGCCGCGCAACGGCAAATAGCGATGCGCGGCTTGATGGGAACCTCGAATGTTGTGACGCGCTTAGCCTCCGGCGATCACGACATCAAAAGTCTCGTTGCTGATTTTGCATCCGGCGCGGCATTGCCCGTAGGCAAAGCGCACGAAGCGGCAACGGAAAGATTTGCGCGCCCGCGCATTCTTTCTGAAACGGGAGAAATGCCGCCCGTCGAACTCGGCACGACGCCGGACGTTTCCTCGCAACCCGCTCCCGCACCGATTATGCACACAGATCAAGATGCAAATTTGCATCTTGATAATACCTCGCAACCCGCTTCTGCGCCGATTGTGCAGGGCGCGCCGGAAACGACGCCGCAACAAAGCGCGCCCGTTGATGCTTCCGCACAACCGGGCGAAGGAAGCACGCCAGCGACCACAGAGAAGCGCATTTTCTCCGCGCGCAAAAATAAAGAGTTGAAGGTCATCGGGCGCGCTGCCGACGGGCGACTTCTGGCGCTTGACGAAGAAACAGGCACGCGCTCGCTCATCAAAGACCCGCGCGCCGCCGGTGGCAATCGTGAGGCGGCGTATATCGCGCCGAAAACGGAAGCCACGCCACAGAGCGAAGCGCAGACTGCGCCCGTAGCGCCCGCACAAGCCGAACAGATAGCCACGACGCCAAAGACAGCCCAGAACGCAGCCACAGAGACGGCAGGCTTCACAGGCGAGCCATTAGAGAGTGCGCCGCCCGTTCCCGAATCTCCCGCGACACTGCGCGCGCAATTCCAATCGGCGCGTGACCCAAACAGCCCGCGCGCCGCCGTGCTCATTACTCCCGGCGAACAATTCAACGCGCGTCCCAAAGGCTTCGCCGCCGTGCCGGTTGGTGAAGACGGGACGCTCTTTATTCACCGCGACAAGATGGCCTCTCTCGGACTCAAAAGCGCGGCAGATATTCGCGCTTACATTGCGCAGAACGGCTTTGAGCCTTTAATCGGAAAAGTGTCGCCCGTCGCCGATACATCGCACGGCGCAAGCCTTCGCACGGAAGACGCGCAGGGCAATGAGCTTTCAACTTCGATTGTGAATAGCCCGGAAGCGGCACACGCGCAGGCAGTGGTAGATCAAGCGCAATTCCCGCAAACCGCGCGCCAAGACCTGATGCCTGCGCAGGAAGCCGTCGCGCGCCGCGTGGAGGCCACGACGCAGCCTTTGACTGTCGGGCATGAAGCGACGGCCACGACCGAGCGCGGCACGGGCATCAATACGAAATATGCCATTGTCGAAGCAAGCGACCTCATCGCGTCGCACGACACAGGCTTAAATCCCAACCCGCGCTTTCCGTCGGAGCTTCAGCCGCGCGAGCGTGGACGCATTGCAAGCGAGGATCAAATCAATCGCATCGCGCGCGATGTGCGGCCTGAATACTTGGCCGACTCTCCGAAGGCAAGCGAAGGCGCGCCAATCGTCGGGCCGGACGGAGTTGTTGAATCCGGCAACGGGCGCACCATCGCGTTGCAGCGCGCGTATGAGAGTGGTAATGAATCATCATCGCGTTATCGCTCATACCTGAATGACAACGCCGCGCGGCTCGGACTCGATGCGCAAGCGATAGAGCAGGCCAAGCAGCCCGTGTTAGTGCGCGTCCGCACGTCTCCCGTTGACCGTGCGCAGTTCGCCCGTGAAGCCAATGAGCAATCAGTGGCGGCGATGAGCGCAGGCGAGCAAGCGAGAAGCGACGCGCAAAAGCTATCCGGCAATCTGATGGGACAGTTTTACCCGGCAGACGACGGCCAGATTGTGACGCCCGCAAATCGTGAATTTATCCGTAGCTTCATGGGCGACGTGGTGTCACCGGCAGAGCGTGGGCGCTATGTCACCGGCGACGGCCAAATATCGCAGGAGGGGATTACGCGCGTAAGAAACGCTGTCTTTGCTAGAGCCTACGGCGAAACTCCCGAAGGTGTTGCCGCACTCCAAAAGCTCGCGGAATCGCCTGACAACAACGTGCGCAACCTTACAACGGCCATGCTTCATAAGGCCGGGCGCTTTGCCACGCAAAAGGAAGCGATTGCGATGGGCGCGCGTTATCCGCTCGACATCACAAATGATCTGGCCGCCGCGATGGGCAAACTCTCATCTTTGCGTGAGCAAGGCACGACCGTTGACGACTACATGAAGCAGGGCGGATTATTCGGCGATGATCTGACGCCGATGCAAAAGCGCGCTTTGCAGGCGCTCGAC
>JBPCOJ010000042.1:0-42017 GCA_051000345.1 Pyrinomonadaceae bacterium
TCAGCGAAGGTTTGCTGCAGCACGGAACCTTCAGATTGGATTCCTACCACATACCGCGCCTGCCGCCGAAGTACGGCGAAGACCATATACAGAACGGCGACATGTATCAGCTAGATGTTGTCGGCGAGCATCTTTATCACTTTTTTCCGCCCGGCAGCCCCGTGCTGTCCGCGCCGTATGTTGCACTCTTGAACGCGTTCGGCGTGTCGGCGGCGAAGCCGGATCAAACATTCGACGAGAAGGGCGAGGAGACGATTCAGCGCAGCCTCGCGGCGTTGTTGATGGCGCTGCTCGCGGTGGTTTTTTTCAAGACGAGCCGATTGCTGCTGCCCATCGGATGGAGCGCGGTAGTGGCTCTCGGCGGCGCGTTCGGCACGCAGATTTGGAGCACTGCTTCGCGCGCCGTGTGGTCGCAAACATGGGAAGCATTGTTGCTCGGAGTCGTCGTCTGGATGCTGCTCGCGCATGAAACGAATCGGCGCAAGTTGAATCCGGTTTTGCTTGCAAGTACTCTCGCGTGGATGTATTTCGTGCGTCCGTCAAGCGCCGTTTGTATTGTCGCCGTCACCGTTTACATGTTCATTTTCCAGCGCCGCCTGTTGCTTTCCTACTGCCTTACGGGAGCAACGTGGCTCGCCGGATTCATCGCTTACTCCTGGCACAATTTTCATCATGTGCTGCCGGATTATTACATGGCGAATCGCTTGCAGTTCGGCATCTTGCGGGTCGCTCTGGCAGGCAACTTGATTAGCCCCTCGCGCGGTGTGTTCGTGTTCGTGCCGTGGTTGTTTTTCGTCGGTTATTTGCTGGTAAGATTTCGTCGCGGGCAAGCCTACGGGCGTCTTGTGTGGCTGGCGGTTGTCATCGCAGCAGCTCAACTAATCGTCGCGTCGGGCTTTGCGCATTGGTGGGGCGGTTCGAGTTACGGCGCGCGCATGACGACGGGAATCATACCCTGGTGTGTGTTGCTCGGCGTGCTGGGACTCGACGCGATGCGCCGCTGCCAGCGCCCCGTACAACAAGAGCAAGCAGAGAGCGTGAAGATTTGGCCTGTGAAACAACGCGCGATGCTTTTTGCGGGCGCGCTATTGCTAATGCTCGGCATTCTCATCAACGGGCGCGGCGCGCTTTCGACGGACACGGCGAGATGGAATGATTACCCGCTGAACGTGGACAAGCGGCCTGAACGTTTGTGGGATTGGAGTTACCCGCAGTTTGCCGCAGGACTCGTGATGCCGCCGCTGCCGCGCGCGGATAAGGATTTTCCTTTACTTGAGCCGCACATTAATTTCGGCGCGCCCGAAGCGGATAAATATTTATGGTATGGTTGGAGCAGCGGCGAGGGAGATTTCCGTTGGACGAGCGTGAACAAAGCGGCGTTTGTTTTCGCGCTCGATGAGATAATCGATACCAGCGCGCAAATTAAAATAATGCCGTTCTTATTGCCCGGCAAACTCGATGCGGAACACGTACAAATCCGGCTGAACGGTGAGAGCATTGCCGATTTAGAATTGCGCGAACCAGTTTATAAAATCTATTCGATACAGTTGCCCGCGCGTTTACTGCGTCGCCGCAACGCGCTCATATTCGAGTTGCCGGATGCCGTCGCTCCGAGAGATTTGAACTACGGCGCAGACCCGCGCGTGCTCGGCGTCAGAGTCGAGTGGATAAATTTTCAAACCGCAACCGCAACGCCTTGATAAATGTTGCGCTTCGATGGTCAAGCTTCGTTTCATTGCTACAAAAATGTGTGACGGCTTTTAATCGGCAGCAACGGGCATGATGCGTACTTCGCAGATGATGTTATCGGGTTGGGGGCGTAACCCGCGCGCGCTATCAAACGTCGTGCGCCCTGCTTGCTCGACGGATGTTGCGCCGCCTGCGACAGGCTCTATGATCGCGCGCGGGCAGGGACGCGCCTATGGCAACGCGGCGATGTCGAAAAACGGGCTGGTGCTTTTGACCGAACAGCTCAAGCGCATTCTCCGCTTCGATGAAAAAAGCGGACGGCTGACGGCGGAAGCTGGCGTGACGCTCGCGGAAATTTTAGAAGAGTTTGTGCCGCGCGGCTGGTTTCCGACGGTCACTCCCGGAACAAAATTTGTTTCTCTCGGCGGATGCGTCGCGGCGGACATTCACGGAAAAAATCATCACCACGCGGGAACCTTCGGCGCGCACGTCGCGGAGTTGGAATTGGTATTGGCAGACGGCAGCCGTCAACGCTGTTCGCCGGAGAAAAACGCGGAACTTTTCTGGGCCACAATCGGCGGGATGGGCTTGACAGGCATCATCACCGAAGTCGCTTTTCAACTGCGCCGCATCGAGAGCGCATACATGATTGTCCGACATCAACGCGCGAATGATTTGGAAGCTTCCTTGAAGCTGCTGGAAGCCGAAGACTCGGACGACGAATATACAGTCGCATGGATTGATTGCCTCGCGCGCGGCAAAAAACTAGGGCGAACCGTATTGATGCGCGGGCATCATGCGACGCGCGCGGAATTGCCAGTAGGCTTGACGGAGCGGCCTCTTGAGATGAAGCGGCGCGCGGCATATAACCTTGCCTTCGATTTTCCCGCGTGGGCGCTGAATGCTTCGACTGTAAAGCTTTTTAATAATTTTTATTATAAACGGCAGGGCGCGAGAACGGATGCCTTCGTGACGGATTACGATTCGTTTTTTTACACGCTCGATTGGCTCGGCAATTGGAATCGTTTGTACGGCAGGCGCGGGTTTATGCAGTATCAATGCGTGCTGCCGACGAAGACTGCGCGAAGCGGGCTGCAGCTTTTGTTGGAAGCTCTGGCGCAGGGCAAGCGCGCAAGTTTTCTCGCGGTGCTGAAGCGATTCGGCGCGGAAGGCAGCGGGCTACTGTCGTTTCCGATGGCGGGTTACACGCTGTCGCTCGACATGCCGCTCGGCGACCCAGGAATATTCGGATTTCTTGAACAATTGGACGAAATTGTGCTGGCGCATGGCGGCAGAATTTACTTGGCAAAGAATCCGCGCGTTGGCGCAGAAACATTTCGCCGCATGTACGCGCGCTATGCGGAATGGCTGGAGATAAAATCGCGTTTCGATGCACGCAATTGCTGGCGCTCGGATTTGTCGTGTGAGTTGGAGATCGGCGCGGCATGTGTGAGTAAAGCATGAGCATCGCAACGTCAGCGTGGCGTTTGATGCGCCCGCGCCAGTGGATAAAAAGCAGCTTCGTCTTCGCCGGATTATTGTTCGTCAATGGATGGCGGCAACCGCAATTAACGAAATCCGTCGTGCTCGCGGCAGCGGCGTTTTCTTTGATTGCGAGCGGCGTTTATATCTTCAACGACATCACAGACCGCAAGCAGGATGCGCTTCATCTGCACAAAAAAATGCGCCCGCTTGCCGCGCAAATCATCTCGATTAAAATAGCCGTCGCGCTGCTCGGCTGTTTGTGGCTCGGCGGCCTCGCGCTCGGTCTTTTCGTTTCCGCGAAAGTGCTATTGATTCTGTTGATTTACGTGTTGATTAATCTGGGCTATTCGCTCGGCTTGAAGCACGTCGTGCTGCTCGATGTATTTATTATCGCGGGCGGGTTTATGCTGCGCATTCTTGCAGGCACGACGGGCGTCGGGATCGCGCCGTCGCAGTGGCTGCTGCTGTGCGGATTAATGATCGCGCTCTTTTTAGGCTTCGCCAAACGGCGCGCCGAACTCTACAATTTGCGCGATGACGAGACGGCGGCGCACCGAAGGGTTCTGAATAATTATCAGCCCGTGCTGCTCGATAAAATGATCGTCGTCACGGCGACGTGCGTGATTCTTTCCTATAGTTTATACACGATGAGTCCGGCGACGATTGCGACGCACAAAACGGATCAATTAATCTACACCGTGCCGTTCGTGATGTATGGAATTTTTCGTTACATCTATGCGCTGCACAGCCACAACACGGGCAGCGATCCGGCGCAGGAAGTCTTCCGCGATCCGCACATTCTCGCGGCAGTCACAGGCTGGCTGATCTTAACTTTGTGGCTTATCTCCTGAAGCGGCATTAATAGAAAAACGCGAAGCACATGAGCAAAGAAAATATAGCGGGCAGCAGCCATTCTGAAAAATTTATAGACGTGCGCAAATTGCTCGCGGAGTTGTCCGTCGAAGAATTAAACCGAACGGCGGAAGAATATTTCGCGTCGCTCGGCAACTGGGATTTTCATTTGTCGAAGCCGTTCGGCGCAGTAGATGAAACGCCGCATTTGTTGATTGCATTCGCCGTTACTTTGCAGGGCTTGCGTCTTGCGCCGGGAATGCGCGTGCTCGAATTCGGCGCTGGCTCGGCTTGGGCTTCGCGCTTTCTCAATCAACTCGGTTGCGAAGTCGTCGCGCTCGACGTTTCAAAAACCGCGCTCCAAATCGGCGAAGAACTTTACCGCCGCCATCCTGTGATCGGCGACAAACCCGCGCCGCATTTTTTGCAATTCGACGGGTACACCATCGAACTGCCGGACGCAAGCGTTGACAGAGTTTTATGTTTGGACGCGTTTCACCATGTGCCGAACACGCGGCGCGTGCTCGCCGAATTAAGCCGCGTGCTTGTGCAAGGCGGCATCGCGGGATTTTCCGAGCCGGGGCCGCAGCACTCCATTTCGCCCGAATCGCAATACGAGATGCGCAAGTTCAAGGTCGTCGAAAACGACATCGTGATCGAAGACATCTGGCGCGATGCGCAGGAAGCTGGCTTCACTGATATTAAACTCGCAGTTTTTAACGTGCCTTTCTTTCAACTCGGCTTGACTGAATTTACGGAGTTCTTAAACGGCGGTGCGGCAGGCACGCGCTATCTGGAAAGCGTGCGCGAGTTTATGCAAAATCAGCGCAACTTTTTTCTTTACAAGGGAAAAGAAACGGCGCGCGACAGCCGTCACCGGCGCGGACTAAGCGCCGAGTTGAGCATTGATTTTGAGTCGCACGTCATCAATGAAGTGGACGTGATTGCGGCGCGCGTGAGCGTCACGAACAACGGCACGGCTGTTTGGCTGCCGAGCGGTTCGCAACTCGGCGCGGTTTATCTGGGCTGCCATCTTTACGATGCGGCGGACAAGCGGGAACTCCAACACGATTATCATTGGGAGCCGCTTGCGCCGCCGGAAATCGCGCGTTCCATACTGCCGCAGGAAACCGTTGCCTTTGAAATGAAGCTGCCTGCGCCGCCCGCAGGTTGTTACGTTTTGGAGTTCGATCTCGTCAGCCATGGCATCGGCTGGTTCGCGCTCTACGGCTCCGAAGTCGCGCGCGTCCAGCTTGAAGTTCGCGCCGCACCATAAACCGGAACAACTATTCACATGATCCCGCCGGAATCAATGCCGCCCGAAGAAACATCTCTGCGCGCGAAGTTTTCCATACGCAGCGCGCGATATGCCGACAACCTTTTAGTCTCGTTTGCGCTGTCCGGCGTCTTCACTTTGCTGATGATGCGCAATCGCATTTTTCCGCTCGGCGCGCTCCTCTTCGATACGGGCATCGAAGGTCAGGATTGCGGACAGATGGCTTGGAATCTGTGGCACACATGCGAGGCGATTACGCACGGACACAATCCTTACTTTACGAATCGAGTCTTTTATCCGATTAGCGCAAATTTAAGTCATCACACGCTCGCCGCAGGATACTTTCCAATTACCCTGCTCGTTAAGTTTTTTTCAGGCAACAGCCCGATGTATCCGTTATACGCGTACCGCATCATCATCTGGCTGGCGTTCACTTTGATTCTTTATTGCAGCAACTACGCACTGCGCGAGTTCGGCGCGTCGCGCATGGCATCGGCTATATCAGCAGTAGCTTATGCGTTCTGCGGTTTTTATATACTGCACGCGCTGCATCTTAATCATCTCGCCGGATTCTTCATTCCCTTGACAGCGCTTTGTCTCGCGCGTGTTTATAAAAAAGCGACGACGGGCAATCTGCTGGCGGCGGCGCTCGCTTCATCGTGCGCGATCTACTTCACGGAATTTACGCTCTACATTTACATGGCAGCACTGTGCTTCATCGCCGCGATGGTTCTCTTTCCGCAGGAAAGAAAAACGCTTCTCGGAAAGATGCGCGCGGCGGGCGTTAAAAGAATCTTGCTTGCGTTATTTGTTTTCGCGCTCGTCGTTGCACCGTTCGTAAGCTATTTGTTGGCGGATAAAATCATCAATCCGCCCGTCGCAGACTCCTCGGTTTACTCTGCGAATCTCGCGGGATTTTTCATTCCGCATAAAGCGACGACGATGCTTTACGGCAGTCTCTTTGACGCGCTCGATTCAAAAGTAACGGCGGGCATCGGCGGCCTCGAAGTGTTCGTAGGGTTTCCCTTGCTGATTTTCGCCGTCGTCGGATTTACGAAGGCGCGCAATCGTTTTGTGCTGATTGCGTTCGGTGTGGCGCTCGTTTTTTTCGCGTTGAGCTTAGGCACGACGCTCAAGGTTTTCAGCGTGGATACGGGGATCAATCTACCGTATGCGCTGCTGGCGCGCGTGCCGCCGTTCGACTCCGGCAGAACGCCTGTGCGGTTCGTCGCTGTCGCCCTGTTTTTTTTAACGATCATCGCCGCTCGCGGCATGACATGGATGGAGCAAAGCGTCAAAGCGCGGCATGGAGCACGTTGGAGCACGGCGTGTATGCTGCTTTTGTTCGCGTGGGTCACGGCGGAAACGTATTCGCCAATCGCGCGGCAAAGAACCTTCGTGCCGCCGCCGCAACTCGAAAAACTCGTTCCCGGCGCGGTGCTGAATTTGCCTGTGATGGAAAAGGACGGCTACGCGTCGCTGATGCAGATTTTTCATCATCAGCCGATTGCGACGGGCTACCTTGCGAGAAATTCCGAGCGCCAGCGCGACCAATTTCTCGAACTGCGTAGAGCCTTTGATATGGGCGGCGCGAAATTCTGCGAACAAGCGAGCGCGATGAATTTTCGCAACTTACTGATTACGCCTGATAGAATCCTCGCCTCTCCCTTGCCGAGCATGGCTCCGCTCGAATTGTCGAAGTGCAAGCTGAATGTCGTCGATCTGCGAAACGAAAATCGAAATGTGCCGGATGCGAATTACGTTCTAGACGAAAACGGCGTCGAGCAGCCCGCAAAGTTTCCGCGCTACGTTTACGGGGCGCGCCTCGATTTCGCCAGCGCGCAAACCGAGCCGTATTTATGGTACGGCTGGAGCGCGCGCGAACCCGCTTCGCGCTGGACGGATCGCGGCGCGGCGGCAATTATTTTCGCGCTCGATAAACCTCAAACATGCGTGCTGCGCCTCAACACGGCGGCGTTTTTAACTCCGGGCAAACTCGATGCGCAACGCGTTGATGTTGAGATTAACAATCAATCAATCGCTCACTTAAAACTTACCAACAACGAAGCGCAAACGATTTCTATCGATGTGCCAATTGATGTTCTGCGCAAACAAAATGTGCTGACGTTTCGTCTGCCCGACGCCGCGACGCCGGAGGCTTTGCAGGTCAGCGGAGACACGCGTCTGCTCGGCATCAATGTTCATTGGATAGAGATTGAATTGAAGGATTCCGCAAAGTAATACCGACGCGCAAATCAGTATGAGATAAATTGTCGCGGCGGTTCTCGTCCCTGCCCGCCGCTTGCCCAACATGCGGGCAGGGACTAGCCCTGCCCCTACAATGTTCTTATTCATTGGCAAACGGCTATAGATGAACAAGGGAAGTTGCGGCAATCTCTCATCGCGCGCTCTTGTATTCGTCGGTTTCGAGCATGTGCGGAATCTCATCGACGCGTCCGATTTTTTGTGAAGTCGCAACGGCGTTGAGGTTGGCGATGCCTTCAAAGGGACGCTCCGCGACGACGCGGAAAAAGATGACGCCGTCGAGCCAATCGAAGCTGATATGTTCGTCGCTGTGTACGGCAAACGAAACGGAATACAAATCAGCGCCGAGCCAGCACTCGAATGAAAAAGCGACTTCTATTATCTCGCCCGCCTCGATTGTGCCGAGCCGCAGTTCGCGCTGCTCCGTGTTCGTGCCGTAAGCGTGTATGCCGTGCCGATTGCGTATCAGAAAACCGAGCAGCGGATTATGGACTGTTTTGTGAAAGAGAACGCGCAAACGCGCTAGTAATGGTTGGCCGGATTCGACGAGCGTCGCGCTGCTACGCGTCGCGTCCAATAATTCCGCCGAGAGAATTTCCGCCGTGCCGTCGCCATGCCGAAAGTTATAACGAAGCGACGCGCGCTGCTCGTCCACGCTCGCAAATTCTTCCGCTGCATCTGTCAGCGATAGCTTATCTGTTTGCGCCAATGGATTGACGACAGCTTGCGCGGCTTCGTAATGTTCTTCGCGCTCCATGATGATTTTCTGGTAGCGATTGAGCACGTCGGTTGTTTTGCCGTCGGCTTCCATGCGTCCTGTGTTTAAGAGAACGGCGCGCGAGCAGAGAGCTTTGACGGCGGACGGGTCATGCGAGACAAAGAGAATCGTCGTGCCGCGTTCCTGCATTTCCTTGATGCGGCGAAAACAGCGGTGTTGAAAAACCGCGTCGCCGACGGACAATGCTTCGTCGATAATTAAAATCTCCGGCTCGCTGCTAATCGCAATCGCAAAGGCGAGGCGTATGTACATGCCGCTCGAATAAGTCTTGACGGGCTGATGAAGAAACGCGCCGATCTCCGAGAAACGCTCGATCTGCGGCAAAAGATTTTCCGTTTCGTCGCGTGACAAGCCCACTAAGGCAGCGTTCATAAACACGTTTTCAAGTCCTGTAAATTCCGGGTTGAAGCCCGCGCCGAGTTCGAGCAGCGCGCTAATGCGGCCTTCGTGCCAGACTGTGCCTGTCGTCGGTTCGAGCGTGCCTGTGATGATTTGCAGCAGAGTCGATTTGCCGCTTCCGTTTTGCCCGACGATGCCTGTCGTGGTTCCCGCTTCGAGTTCAAAATTAATATCACGGAGCGCCCAGAATTCGCGGTGGCGGCGCACGCGCCCGCGCGTCAGCGATTCAAGCAAGCGGTCGCCCGGACGTTCGTAAATGCGATACTGCTTGGAGACTGCTTCGACGCGCAGCGCGATGCGGGAGTTCGTCGTCATGCCTGATAAAATAGCGAAGTTTGTGCGAGAATGTCGAACTCAATGGCAACACACGTTAATAATGCGCAAGGCACTGTCAGCGCGCGAAACAATGTCTGGCGGCCTCTTGTGGAATTACCGCGCCGCTTCGACTTGATTCGCTCGCTTGCGCGGCGCGAGCTTGCGGCGCGCTACAAAGGCTCCGTGCTCGGCGTTCTCTGGGCGCTTGTGACGCCCGTTGTGATGATCGCAATTTTCACTTTTATCTTTGCGAAAATCTTTAACGCACGTTTCGGCGCGAGCAATTCGGGATGGAACTTTGCGCTTTATCTTTTCTGCGGACTGCTGCCTTGGACGGCGTTTCAGGAAACGATTCAGCAGTCGTCAAATGTTATCGTCGCGCACACGAATCTCGTCAAACGCGTTGTCTTTCCGCTCGAAACTTTGCCTGTCGCGCAGGCGCTCGCGGCGCTTGCCAACCAATTATTCGGAACCGTTGTGCTGCTTTTTGCGGCGCTGCTGATTCGCCACGAACTACACGCAACCACATTGCTTTTGCCGTTATTGATTGTGCCGCAATTCTTGGCGACGCTCGGCGCGGCGTGGCTCGTCGCATCGCTCGGGGTCTTTGTGCGCGACGTGGTGCAGGGCGTTTCGCTCGTGTTAATGGCGTGGCTTTACCTGACGCCGATTATTTACCCGGAATCCATTGTGCCGGAACCTTATCGCTTATTTATCAATCTCAATCCGTTCACGGCGCTGGTGCGTAATTATCGCCGCATATTGCTCGAAGGCTTGCTACCCGACTGGCGCGGCCTCGCTTACTTTACAATCTTTGCGCTGCTTCTTTTTCTTTTCGGCTACTGGTGGTTTGCGCGCACGCGCAAAAGTTTCGCCGACGTGCTGTAAGGCAAACGAGCGCCGCGATTCAACCGAGAGCTGTGCGTATCGGCTAAAACAAATTCGCTATTGCGATGTTTCGCCGCAACTGTGCTCTTTAAGTTCCGGGCACTGCTTCGCGCGTTTCAATCACCTGTTGCGCGTTGGCTTCCGTCTGTGCGTCGGAAACGGTTGCCGCCGTCGCCTGTTCGATTTTTTCGTCTGCCTTAACGTCGGCGGGCGCGTGATAAAAATCGGAGCGTAGGTAAAGCTCATCCAGAAAGCGTAGCAGCACTTTGGCAATGCCCAGCACCGGAATTGCCAGCACGAGGCCGAGCAAGCCGAACAGATCGCCCGCGATGATAAGCGCGATGAAGACGATCATCGGATGCAACTCCAGCTTGTTGCCGACGAAGCGCGGCGTAAGCACGTAATCTTCTATCATCTGCGCGACGATGAACACTGCGACGACACCGCCGAGACGCCCTAGCCCGGCTCCGTCAAGAGCGGCAAATGCAAGCGCGAGAACGACGCCCGTCGTCACGCCGATGTATGGAATAACGCCGACGATTCCGGCAATCAAACCGATGCCCGCCCACAAAGGCACGCGCATGATAAGCAGTCCCGCAGCGTATATGACGGACATCGTCGCGGCAACGAGAAAGCGTCCGCGCACGTAGCCGCGCACGACTTCACCCACTTCATCGAGCAGTCGCGCGCCGACGCCGCGATACCTTTCCGGAAGATGCTCTTCGATAACGCGGCGCAAGTTGCCCATGTCGAGCAGCAGGTAGTAAACGAAGAAGGGAACGATCAGCAATCCGAGCGCCGCCGTGCTGACATTGACGAGTCCGAACAAGCCTTTGCTAAGCCACTCGCCGATACGTGACGTGACTGCTGACGGATTGTTCTCGAAATCCGTGATGGAGCTTTGCAACCGCTCGAACATTTGCGGGTTGAGCCGCTCGTGCGCATAGTTAAGCAAATTGTTGAGTCGCCCGGTGGCTGCACGCAAGGCGAGCGGCAGCTTTTCGCTTGATTGCGCGAGTTGATGCCAGATGCTCGGCAACAGGAAAAAGAAGATGAGCAAAACAGCCAGCGTTGCCATCAGCAATGTGAGGAGCACGGCGGCGTTGCGTGATCTCCCGCGCCGCTGGAACCAATCCGCTATCGGCTCGAGCATAAAGGCCAAAGCAAAACTCAGAAGCAACGGCACAAGCACAGGACTGCCCGTGACAATCGCCAGCGCAATTAATCCGGCGACGAGCAACGCCGCAGGCACCCATCGCGCCCACCAGAATTGTGACTTCAAAGCCGACACCGTAGACGATTCAACCATATGTTTCTTCCTGTCCCGTGTTAGTTCAATCTTGTTACAAAGAAAGCCGTGCCGCGCGGCGTGCCTGCTGCCAGCCAACGCTCACAGTGGAAGGCATATTAATTGCCCCGCGTCCTTCGCTCAAATGAAAACGAGTCGATCCTTCTTCGCGCAACTATGTGGTTTCGATGATGCCGGAACAGTATATCTAGATACGACGAAAAGTTAGCGGAAAATTGCCGTAAATCGTCAGGGACATCATTATTGACACTCGCTGTTTGCGCGTGTTAGCGTAACAATCTCGCACTCGACGGCGAGCGCTGCATGTCGCGCAGTGTCGAACGGTGCAATTTCGGCAATGGCGCGGGGCTTCGGGAACGTCACACATCGCTTCAATTTTACCGCTACACGTTACTGAAGATTTAATTATTCCTAATGGCTTTCGATAAAACAAAGGTTGTGCGCGCGGCTGAAAAGTATCTTGCGCAGGGCAAGATACCCGCAGCCATTAAAGAATATCGTGCCATCGTCGAGCACGATCCCACAGACTTTACGGCGCTCAATATGCTCGGCGATCTGCACGCCCGCGCGGGCAGCAAAGAGGACGCAGCCAAAGCGTTCACGCGCATCGCAGAGCATTACCGCGAACAGGGCTTCGCTTTGAAGTCCATCGCAATGTACAAAAAAATTGACCGCCTGCAGCCGGGTTCAATCGAAATCGCCGGTAAGCTCGCCACGCTCTACGAAATTCAGGGTCTCAATGTCGATGCGCGCGCGCAGTATCTCATCGTCGCGGACGCTCTTTCCAAAGCTAATCAGCCGCAGAAGGCTCTCGAAATCCTGCGCAAGATTGCCGACCTCGACCAGCAAAACGTAGATATACGACTGCGCCTCGCCGAAGGCTACATGCGCGAGAATCTGCGCACGGACGCCGCACGCGCATACGCCGCCGCTGGCGCTCAATTGCTCGCGCGAAAGCAATACGAACGCGCCATCGATGCTTTAACCAAGGCGCTCAATATCGATCCGCTCAATAAGGAATCCTTGAGCCATCTGGTTGACGCACACGTTGCGTTAGGCACTGCGGACGACGCCGCCGAAGTGCTCGAAGCTGCCGTCGCGCAGCAGCCTAATGACGCCATACTGCTGTCGCTGCTGATAAACACTTATATCGAAGCAGAAGACGCCGCGTCTGCCGAAAGAATCGCCGTACAACTCGCTCAACAAGAATCGTCTGCTTATCTGCGTCTCGCCGATGTCGCGCGTTTGTATCTTCATCAAGGCGATGTTCCCGCTGCGACGCGACTTGTTTCAAGCATCGGCGAGCAAATGCTGGATGGGCGCGAAGAAAACGAACTGATAGAGCTTTTGACCGAAGTGCTGGCGCGCGATCCCGAACAATTGGACGCTTTGCGTTTGATGGTGCGTGTGCATACATGGCAGCACGACGATGAAAAATTGCGTCTTGCGCTGGAGCATTTGGCGGAAGCGGCGGAATCCGCCGGACACGCCGAAGACGAACGTTTTGCGCTTTCTCAACTCGTCCGGCTGGCTCCCGAAAAAACTCAATATAGGGAACGCCTGCAAGAGTTGGGCGGAACCGTGCCGGACAGCAACGCGTATGATTCGGGCGCGAACGATCCCGCGTATGCTTCAACCGGCGGCGATGTTCCGACCTTCGAGAGCTTTATGCTCGGCAACGATGAATCGTCTGCCGCGCCCGCTTCCGATTTTAGCGGGGCAAGCGATGCCGCTTCGGAATTCGAGTGGAACACAATTGCTTCGCCCGCCGCGACGCCGACCTCTGCGGTGGCTGATCCGTCAACTTCCTTCGCAGATTTGAATGACGGATGGGCAAGCCCGGACGAGTCTTCCGCGCAAGCTTCAACTGAATCCCCGTCTTCGGCGAGCGGCTTTCAGGAATTCGATTTTAATTCCGTCGCCGAACCGCCCGCCGCGCGCGAGCCTGCAATAGCGCAAGGCGCTACGCCGGACACTGCTCCATCTGCGGCAACTGATTCGCGGCGCGAAGACATGCTGCGGCAGGAACTCGAAAGCGTCGATTTTTATCTCGCGCAAGGCTACACGGACATCGCGCGCGACACGCTCGAAATGCTCGAAAAGCAATTCGGCGCGCACGCGGAAATCGATTCCCGCCGCGCTCGATTGCCAGCCACCGCGCCGCCCGTTGCGCCCGCCGCTCAAGGCGATTCCGCGCCGACGCAAACAGCAGAGTTCTCCAATTCCGTGCTTTATGATCCGTCGCAGCAAGCGGCTGAAACATCGGCAACGCCCGCGCCGCCAGCGCCCGTCGATGATGATGTTGATGCGGCTTTTATGAGCCTAGAGGGTTCGGCTCAAAACACCGTTCCGACAGCGCCCGCCGCCGCTGCCGCAGACATTCCCGCGCAATCGCTCGCCGTGCCGCCGCCAGCGATGACACCGGCAGCGCCTACAGCGCCGCCGCAAACTATCGATCCGGGTCTTGCCGCCATCTTCGACGAATTTCGCACGGCGAGCGAGGAAGACGATCCGGCGGTTTCAAACGGCGACTATGAAACGCACTACAATCTGGGCATCGCCTACAAGGAAATGGATTTGGTGGATGACGCCGTCGAAGAGTTTCAGACTGCCGCCGGTCTCGTCGCGCCGCTCGACGGCACGCCGCGTTATCTGCAATGCTGCAATTTACTCGGCCACTGTTTTCTGCAAAAGGGAATGTCGAGCCTCGCCGTAATGTGGTTCAAAAAAGGTCTGGATGCGCCCGGCCACACCGAAGACGAATACCAAGCGCTCAAATTTGAACTCGGCACAGCCTTTGAGCAAATGGGCGATTTGGATAAAGCCATCGACACGTTCACGGAAGTCTACGGCGTCAACGTTTCCTATCGCGGCGTCGCAGATAAACTGCGCGGTCTGCAAGCACAAAGAGCTGTGAAATAGATGTCGGATGTCAGATACTAGATGTTAGTCGATACCGATACGGAAAAGTAACATCTGATATTTTGCATCCGGCATCATCCATTTATGTCGTCCAAACTAACGGTCATTTTTTATATAGTGTTGTGCCTAGAGGTCGGCATCGCGTTGACGGTGCTGCCTTGGCTGCCTTCGCTCGGATTCGGCGATTGGTGGGGCGATAACTATTTTCTGCTCTACGCAGGGCAAAGAATGGGCTTGCGTGGTTTGCAGCACGCCGTTGCATCGGGTTGGGTGCGCGGCGCTGTGACCGGACTCGGTTTGCTTAACCTAGCGACGGCCTTATGGGAAATAACGCACTTTCGTCGAACCACGCGCGCTCTACAAGGCGATACGCAGGCGACACCGAGACAAGCGCCGCGCGCTTCAGTCGCTTCAATTGATAACGATGCCGCTCAAACTTCCATCACCGATCCTTTATCTGATTACAAGCGGCACGACGACAAGCGCGACGGCACCACACTCTGAAGATTTCGCGCAACTCCTCGCGCTCGTTCAAGCCGCCACTGCCGCGCGCGTAAAGCTTATCCAACTCCGCGAAAAAAACTTGCGCACGCGCGTGCTCTATGAATTAACCGCGCGCGCCGCAGAGATTACGCACGGCACACAAACGCGCTTGCTGGTCAACGACCGCGCGGACGTCGCGCTTGCCGCAGGAGCAGCAGGAGTTCATCTCACGACGCGCTCGCTCGAAGCCTCGATTGTGCGCAAAAGTTTCGGGCAGGATTTTTTGATCGGTGTTTCCACTCATTCGCTTCACGAAGCACAGGCCGCGTGCGACGCTTCAGCAGACTTTGCAACCTTCGGCCCCGTCTTCGACACTCCATCAAAACGAATCTACGGCGCGCCCGTCGGCCTCGACGCTTTAGGCACCGCCGCGCGTTCTCTCTCTCCCTTTCCACTCATCGCGCTCGGCGGCATTACACTTCAAAACGCTGCTGAAGCGCTCGAAGCGGGCGCAAGCGGAATCGCCGCGATACGTTTATTTAACGATTCTCAATCGCTCGACGCCACAGCACAAATGATTCGCCGTGAACGGCAATGATCGTGCGCAGATTTCTAACGAAACCGGAAAGCAAAAATGTCCGAGCCTGATGCAAACATTACGCCTGTTGCGCTTACCATCGCGGGTCTCGATCCTTCGGGCGGCGCGGGCGTGATTGCAGACGCGAAGACCTTCACGGCCTTCGGGTGTTTTGCAACGGCTGCCGTCACGTCGCTCACGTTTCAAAATACTTCGGGCGTATACGGCGCGGTGCATCAAACGGCAGCCGCCGTGCGCTCACAAATCTTGCCCGTCGTTGAAGATTTTCAGGTGTCAGGCGCGAAGACTGGAATGCTGCCGACGGTGGAAATAATCAGGGAAGTCGCGCGCCTGATTCGTGAAACGAACTTGCCCGCGCCCGTCGTCGATCCTGTCATTCGCTCGACTTCCGGTTACGATTTAATCGGCGATGAAGCGCTTCATGCTCTTGTCAACGAACTCTTTCCGCTGGCGCGCCTCGTCACGCCGAATATTCCCGAAGCCGAACGCATCACCGGATTACACCTCAGGAACGAAAGGGAAATGCTTGAGGCCGCGCGGCTGATACGCCGCAAGATGGGAGCGCGCGCGGTGCTCGTCAAAGGCGGGCATCTCACAGGCGAAGCAATCGACGTGCTCGATGATGAAGGACGCGTGACGATTTTTCGCGCGGAGAGAATTGAAACACGAAACACGCACGGCACAGGCTGCACGCTGGCCGCCGCCGTCGCCGCATGTCTGGCGCGCGGAATGGACTTAGAGAACGCGGTGGATACTGCCAAACGCTTTGTCGCAGATGCTATTCGCTATGCTCCGCAACTCGGGCATGGCGACGGCCCCATTAATCACAACGTCGCCGCTGACCTTAAAACGAAAACTTAGACACAGAGACACAGAGACACAGAGATAGAGAAAGGTTAAAGCTAAATTCAAATCCCTTTTATGTCTGTTTTACTCTGTGCCTCTCCGGTCTCTGTGGCTAATCTTCTTATTCGACGGTGACTTTTTCCATCACGACATCCGTCGTCGGCTTGTCGCTGCGATCCTTCGCAACATTGGCGATGGCGTCAACGATTTCCTGCCCTTCCGTGACGCGCCCGAAAATCGTGTAGCTCGGCGGCAAAGGGTAATCGACATGCATGATAAAGAATTGCGAGCCGTTCGTGTTCGGCCCGGCGTTTGCCATCGCCACCGTGCCAGCCTTGTAGCCGTTTTTGTAAACATCCGATAATTTGTTTATCTCATCGTTGAATTTCCCGCCCGCTGCCGCTTCGCCGCCTCTGCCCGTTCCCGTCGGATCGCCGCCCTGAATCATAAAGCCTTTGATGACGCGGTGAAAAATAACTCCGTCGTAATAGCCGCGCCCGGCAAGCTGTATAAAATTATCGGTTGTCTTCGGCGCGTCCTGCTCCAAAAGCTCGAAGCGGATTGTGCCTTGGTTGGTTTGAACGACTGCTGTGCGATTTGCCATGTTCCTTTGTGTCTCCTTTGAATGCTGTTTGATGAAAAGTTCGGATTGCGATTCGCCCTGCTTACACGCCTGTTGACGCAGCCGCTTCTTCGCGCGGTGAATCACGCAAAATAAATTGTTCGATGACGAGCGCGACGCCGTCTTCGTCGTTCGTCGCCGTGATGTGCGCGTCTTCAATAAGTGTGCGCAAGCTTTCTTCGGCATTGCCCATGACAACGCTTGTGCCAGCGTAACGCAGCATTTCAAGATCGTTGTAATTGTCGCCGACGGCCATGACTTCCTCGCGCGGCACTTTATATTCGGCGGCGACGGCGGCAAGACCGGCGCCCTTCGATGCTTCCGGGTGCAGCACATCGAGCAGCGCAAAATTCTGCTGCGGATACATCGTACATAAAATTTGTACGGCGTCGCCGACCTCGCGGCGTAAGGTTTCGATTAAAGTTTCCACGCTCGCGCAGGTGCCGGAAAAACCTATGTGAATCGGCGCGTGATCGAGATACGTTTCGAGCGAAGGCACATGCAAGACGGTTTCTGCCGCCGTTTCTCCGACAATGCGGCGCGACCATGCGATGTATCTTGCGAGCGCCTGATTGCCTTCGCTAATGTGATCGTAAACCAAAAGGCCGTAACCTTGCGGATCGTCGCTAATCATTGCGTCCGCCGCTTCACGACGCGCGACGCTCAAGACTTTGTGCGCGGCAGGAAGCGGCAAAAGTTTCGCGGCGACTGTTTCGAGCGTGCGTGCATGTTTGGTGAGCGCGCCGTTGTGCGAGATGATGGGAACGTCAAGCCCTAGTTCGAGCGCGAGCGGGCGCGCATCGCGGAAGCGGCGGCCTGTGACGAGCGCGACTCTCACGCCGCGCGCACGCGCCGCTTGAATCGCATCACGATTTCGCAGGGAGATTTCCCCGCGTGAATCAAGGAGCGTTCCGTCCAGATCGAGCGCTAAAAGTCTGACAGGCATAAATCAAAAGGTAAAAGGAAACGGCGAAAAAGTAAAAGGCAGAAACGAAGTCTGCGCCGACGGGCAACATGTAGGCCTGCTTTACGGTTTTCTTATAGCACGTCTGCTGGCGCAAGATGATTGCTCCAACTGACGGAAAGATCGTCTGCAAAAATATTATTTCGCGGGAATGGAAAGCAACAGCGAAAAACAAAAGGAAGCGAACGGTAATTGAAACTTCGCAGAGTTCTTCGGCGAAGTTTTTGTGAATTAATCCGGTCATCGACAGTGTTTAGGTGGCCTACAAACAGTTTTTGAAAGGACTTTACGAAACATGAATGTCACTCATCTCGAATGCGCGGCGTGCGGCTTAAAACATGAGGCACGACGCTTGCACAACCTCTGCACAGAATGCGGCAAGCCACTTCTCGTGCGTTACGATCTGGAAAAGGCCGCGCAAACTTTGACAAAGGAATCCCTGCGCACGCGCCGCGCGGATTTGTGGCGCTACCGCGAAGTGCTGCCCGTTGAACGAGATGAAAACGTCGTTTCGCTTGGCGAAGGCTGGACGCCGCTGCTGCACGCTGAAAGGCTCGGTGCGCAACTCGGTATGAAAAAGTTATTCATCAAAGACGAATCGCAGAACCCTACGCAAAGCTTCAAGGCGCGCGGTATGACGACGGCGATTTCGATGGCGAAGGAATTAGGCGTGCAGAAACTCGCCGTGCCGTCGGCGGGCAACGCGGCGGGCGCTCTCGCAGCTTATGCGGCGCGCGCCGGACTCGAAGCTTATATCTTTATGCCGAAGGACACGCCGCGCGCCAACATTATCGAATGCGAGCAGACGGGCGCGCACGTTACCTTGATGGACGGCTTGATTACAGACTGCGGCGCGGAAGTCGGGCGGCGCAAGGAAGCTGAAGGATGGTTCGATGTTTCGACTTTGAAGGAGCCGTACCGCGTCGAAGGCAAAAAGACTCTCGGCTACGAACTCGCGGAGCAACTCGATTGGACTTTGCCGGACGCCATCGTTTATCCGACGGGCGGCGGCACAGGGTTGATCGGTATGTGGAAGGCATTCGATGAAATGGAACAACTCGGCTGGATCGACGGGAAGCGCCCGCGCATGATCTCCGTGCAATCGTCGGGCTGCGCGCCCATCGTGCGGGCTTTTGAAGAAGGGAAACGCTTTGCCGATGAATTCCCGAACGCCGCGACGACAGCATCGGGCTTGCGCGTGCCGAAGGCCATCGGAGATTTTTTGATTCTCGACGCGATACGCGCGTCGAAGGGCACAGCAGTCAGTGTGACGGATGAAGAATTGATTGCCGCGACGCGCGAGATAGGCGCGGCGGAAGGCTTGTTCGTCGCGCCGGAGGGCGCTGCGTGTTTGCCCGCGTTGCGAAAGTTAATCGCCAGAAATTTTATCGACGCAGGCGATCAAGTCGTTCTCTTCAACACCGGCGCGGGCGTGAAATATCTGGAGAGCTACAGTTGATCGGATCATATGTTTTGTTTGCCTCGCAAGTTGATCGGAGTGAAAAGATGAATGATAAACCACACCTGAATCGCCGCGCGTTTTTGATTGCCCTCAGCCTGTTTATGGTCGTCGCTTTGAATGCTCTTGCGGTTGCCGGAACATGCGCGAAGGATGAGGCAAGCGGGAAAACGCGCGCGCAGTTCGAGGCATTGCGCAAGATGGGTTTTGACGCGCTTTACAATCTGGATTACGAAGAAGCGCGGCGGCAGTTCAAAGAGTTGGCGCGTGCGTTCCCGGATCATCCGGCGGGGCCGCAATTTCTCGCCGCGAGTTTGTGGGTGCAGACTTTGAACGATTCGCGCCGCCTGCAATCTTCGCTTTACAACACGGAGAGCTTTTACGCGAAGAACGAAGACAAAGCAGACCCGCGCACAATCGAGCAGTTTCGCACATGGACACGCGAAGCAAAGCGGCTTGCGGAAGCGCGCCTGAAACAAAACCCGCGCGACACCGAAGCGCTCTATTTTCTCGGCGCGACGGAAAGCTTAAAGGCGGCGTTTGCCGGAGCGGTGGAGCGTCGTTTCATCGCTGCGTTGCGCGACGGCTCAAATGGCGTTGACCATCACCGCGACGTGCTGAAGCTCGATCCGAACTTTCACGACGCGGAAGTTTCGATAGGGCTTTACGATTACGTGCTCGGCGGATTGCCTTTGCCTGTGAAACTCCTTGCCAGCGTGGGCGGCGCGCGCGGCTCGAAAAAGCGCGGCATTGAAACTTTGGAGCGTGTCGCGCGCGAAGGAGTTTTTGCGCAGGACGATGCGAAAACGATCTTGATCGCAGTGCTCAAAATCGAAGGCCGCTACGCCGAAGCGCTTTCCTTCGCGCGTGAACTCGAAGCGAAATATCCACGCAATTTTTTGTTCAAGTTGGAAGTCGCCGACGCGCTCGTTTCGCAGGCAAAACTAGAGCGGCAAACGAACCCGACATCAGCCAGCGAGCGAGAGCGCGAGGCCTTTGCAATTTTCGACGCGTTGCTTTCGTCGCAGAATAAAGCCGCGCGCAACGCTTCTTCGCCTGCTGCCGCGCGCTTCCTCGATCAAGTGCATTCCGCATATGGCGAGGCGTTGCTTGCATCAGGACAGGCGGCGCGCGCGGCAAAGGAATTTCAAGCGGCGGCAAACGTGGAGGATACCGAACAGAGTCTGGCAACGATGGCTCATTTGCGCGCCGCGCAGTCGCTCGACGTGGCAGGGCAGCGAGAGCAAGCGCTCTCCGAATACCGCGCGGTGCTGCTGCGCCCGAATGTGTATGATTCGCAGGAAGAAGCGAAACGCGGCTTACGCGAGGCGTACAAAATCGAGAAGCAACAAAAGTAAGATGAAAGAATCTTTGCAGAACAATTGGAAGCAGCGGACGCGCCCGCGACGTTTGTTGCTCGGGCTGGACGGCGTGCCGTTCGACGCGATTGAAGCAGCGAAAGCGCGTGGCATGTTCGATCAATTCGGAAAACCCGCGCGGCTTCTTTCGCCGTTCCCGACGATGACCAACATTGCGCTCTCGACGATGTTCAGGGCGACGCCGCCGCCCGGCTACGAGAGTCTTTATTTCGACAACGAGGCGGGAGAACTGCGCGGCGGCATCAGTAAATACATCGGACGCCGGACGCCCGACAAAATACCTTCGTCGTACATGGACGAGCTTGATTATCAAGAGCCTTTGCCGTTCGAGTTTCTCGTTTATATCGCGCCGGAAAAAGTATGCCTTGCGGACTTCGAGCGCTTCAAGGAGCGCTTTCGCCTCGCGCCGCCTGACCGTGACTACTTCGCTTTCCTCAAAGCAACAGACGGATTGCTGCACATACGCGGCGCGGAAAAATTGCTTCTCATGCTGCGTTATTTGGACGAAATACTGCGCGAATTATCCCGATGGTGCGGCGCGGAGACGGAAATTATTCTCTTCTCCGATCACGGCATGAACTTGCAGGAAAATCGCCGCGCGCCTTTGCAAACACACTTACGCCGCGCGGGATTTCAGTTGACGAATAAGTTAGCCCGAACAGGTGAGCGAAGGGTAGCGGACGGCAACAGGCAGATAAAAAACGGCGTCGCAATTCCGGCCTTCGGGCTGTGCGGTTATGCAGCGCTTTACTGCGGGGACGAAGACCAAACGCGCAATGTCGCCGATGCGCTCGTCGATCTCGAAGGAGTTGATTTCTGCATTCACCGCGACGGCGATGCGGCGGTGATGTTGAAAGGTACGCGCGGCACAGCACGCATTCATCTGGCGAAGAACGAACACAGCATTGGCGCAGACGCAGACGGCTCTCGACGTTGCGCGCGCTATCGCTATGAACAACTCGCGGGCGATCCGCTATCTCTCGCGCCGATCGAAGAAAAGCTTTGCGCGGCAGGCTCGATTGATAAGAACGGCTATGCTTGCGCCGATGAGTGGAGCAGAGAAACGGCGGAACACATTTACCCCGACGCGCTCGCCAATCTCTTCGGCGCAGTGCAGACGGCGCGCGTGCTTCATACGGCAGACGTGCTCGTTAGCTTTGAAGACGGTTATTATTTCGGCGCATACACCTTCAGCCGCTTCGCGCCTCGCCTGCTCGCCACGCACGGCAATGCGCTTCGCGCCAGCGCTTCGGCCTTTCTGATGAGCACACATAGACAATTTCCAAAGAGCGTGCGCGCTGCGGATGCTTACACGGTGTTTCGCGGAGAGCCTTGATTCCGTCCTCGCGCTTGACTGTAAGGCGGCGTGGCGCGTACAAAGTTTGTATGACGAACACTGACCACGCAACCCAAACTCCCGCCGCTGAAACTTCACATTCCTTTGTCGTCGAAATCGAAAACCTTGTGCGTCACTTCGGTGACTTCACAGCCGTTGACCACATCAATCTGCGAATTCGCGGCGGGCAGTTCTTCGGTTTTCTAGGCCCGAATGGGGCAGGGAAATCCACTACGATCAAAATGCTGACGGGCTTGCTCAAGCCTACGAGCGGCAAGATTCGCGTTCTCGGGTTTGATCCGCAGACACTCGAACTCAAGCGGCGTATCGGCGTCGTGCCGGAGGATTTGAATTTGTTCGAGCGTTTGACGGGCGCGGAGATGCTCGAATTCACGGGGCGCATGTACGGCATGGAGCGCGCATCAATTACGGAACGCGCGCGCGAACTGCTGTCCTTGATGGAACTCGACGATGAATCGAAAAAGCTGATCGTCGAATACTCGCACGGCATGAAGAAAAAACTGTCGCTCGCCTGCGCGCTCATTCACAGCCCGGAGATTCTTTTCCTTGATGAGCCGTTCGAGGGCGTCGATGCGCTCGCGTCGCGCACGCTCAAGGATTTGCTATCGCGTTTGACGGCGCGCGGCCTGACCGTATTTCTCACATCGCATGTGCTCGAAATCGTCGAACGCCTCTGCACGGACATCGCCATCATCGCCGAAGGCCGCCTCGTCGCGCACGGCTCGCTCGAAGAATTGCGTCGCGGCATCAGCGTCGAAGCGGGCGGCGAGACCGACGCCGCAACAACCCAGTCAGGCGCGCCGATGTCGCTCGAAGATTATTTTATACGTGTTGTCGGCGGCAGGCGGCACACAAGCGATGACGTGCTCGGATGGCTGGCTTAACGATGATTTTAATGTGCTCATAAACTAATCTCACCATGTGTTCAGTCCCACCGCGCGATGGTATTACCTGTCCATTGTTTGAGTGTTTGCGAAGGCTCGTCTGCCCGCCTACCACGCATGTAAAAGCATCTGCTATATAACTAAATGACCGATACATCACTAAAGAGTGACATGATGTTGAAGTCGATCCTTAAAAAATTCTTTGCCCCCGGCTGAACAGTTTCCGCGCCGCTTGACAATGCAGGTCAGCGGGTATACGGTGTGCTCACACTGTCGGTACAACTTGACGAATCTCTTCCCTTCCAATTCTGTCAATCCAATAATCGTGTAGCCGTTTGTTTGCTCAAAGGGTAAACCCAGTGCAGCCCCCTCGTGCTGTTATAAACTTTCCGTCGAAAAGCGACGCCACGGCTCTTGCAGTCGGTATACGTTCGTGCGCGCGGTGGACGCAAGCGTTGCGTGATTCGGACGTCGATCAACTGTGGGCTGAATTGCATCGCCTTGTTCGCCGTCATCCGCTGGTGCGCGCTTCACGCCGCGCCGATCTTCTCATAGAAGAAAAAGGGCGCAACTCTTACACAGACCTGACGCAGGAACTCTTCGTCAGGCTGCTCGGCAAAAAGCGTTTTCAGCACTACCTCTTGACACAAATGACGGATGCCGAGATCGAATGCGAAATTTCACAGATAGAGTTGTCGAATCTTTTAACCGCCGAGTTGCGCAAACGTTATCCTGAATCCTATCGCCTCGCCCGGCGCATTTCGAGACTAATACAGACAAGCACAAACTTTCGCTGCTTCGATTCTATTGGTAAAACTGTCGCGCGGCATCAGCGCTTGGTAAATAAAGTCTATGGTTTAAGCGAATGGCCGGATGATAAGGTTCGTTGCAGTGTCTATGACGCCGAGCAACGCGTGCTCGTAGTGCCGATATGTCAGAGAGATAGACGGCTGGCGGGGCGCACGGGCGATGTTCAAATAATTATTACCAACGACAAGCTGGAAAGACTGATTACATCTGTACTCGATGCGGTGGATGCGCCCGTTAATGTGCGCACATTGCGTAGCCTCGTGATGTCGCGGCTATCGGTGATAAATACTCATCTGGTGCCGTTGGATATTACGGACGAGGACAAACAGATTTTATCTTACGAGCCAGCGGATGAGGGCGAGAATCCGGAACAGGAACTACTTCGGCGCGAAGCCGAGCGCAAGGCCAGTCCATATGTGAATGAGTTTTTAATCAATTTGAAGCTGGCGGTGCGCGGTAAGAATAAGCAGTACAAGCGAATAATGCGTGTTTTGTGGCACTGTTACTTGAGTCCGCAGCGCTGCACTCAGTTGGAAGTAGCAGCAACACTGGGCGTTTCGGACTCGCTCGTTTCTGATTACCGCAGCCGCATCGAACAATCGTTGCGCGCCCTCTCCTTTTTTACAATCGAAGAAGCGCGACGGTTCGAGACAACTTTGAATGTGTATGTGCGCGTGCTTGTGACGACCACTGATGAGGAGCATGGAGCGGGCTATTTTGCCGGAGGAGATTGAGAAGTTATGTGTGATATGAAGAGTGCCTTATTACCCGGCATGACCCGACATGTCGCTGTGATGTTAATTCTGGTCTCAGGAACGCTGGCGAACGTCCACTCCGAAGGCGGCGGTCAAGACGTAAGCCTTGAAAAGTCTGAAGTGAAGAGCGGACAAAAGATCGACGCGCGGGAAGATAAAATCTTTGATCGTGGCCGCTGGCGCTTGAGAAGCGATGTCATCAAGGATCGGGCTAAAGCATATTATGAGCAGGGTGAGAATTATGGCGTTTCAGGCCGGTATGAAGAAGCGATAGCGGCTCTCAAGGAAGCGATTAAACTCAAGCCCGACTATGCGGATGCGTATTTTGGCTTAGGCCACGCGTATTCCGATTTAGGCCGCTGGAAGGAAGCACTCGAAGCATATACGCAGGTGATTCGCCTCAAGCCGAAGGATACCGAAGCGCGTAAGAATCTGGATATAGCAGGCGCTAAATTGAATCTGAATAAGTCGGCAATCGCTCAACAGGCGCAAAGCAATGCTCCGTCGCAGATTAATAACCACGCGGCAGGCGAAGAAAAAGTAAGTATGGTCGTGAAGGCGTCGGCCTCTTCACCTTCAATCGCTTCGGTTGCATTACCAACAAAAAACGATGCGACTCCGGTGCCAATCGCCAGTGTATCGAAAGGCAATACGGAAAATAGAATGAGCGCGGCTAGCGGAGCCGTTATCGTAAGAGACCTGACGGGCTTTTACCGCGTGGGTGCCGGTGACGTGCTGGATATTCGTCTGCTGAACGACTCGACGGCAAAACAATCAACGCTCTACACGGTAATGGAGAGCGGGTTGATCGAGTACCCGCTGGCCGGAGAACCTTTCTCTGTCGCGGGATTGACATCGGATGAAATTGCCGGTCGCCTCGCGGCCAACTCAAAATTGCGTGCCGTCTACGATCAACCGCGAATCGCCGTCAGCGTGCGTGAATACGACAGCCACTCGATCATCGTTAGCGGTCTCGTGGATGAGCCGGGAACAAAAGTATTGCGCCGCGAGGCCATACCGCTCTATGTCGTGATCGCCGATGCGCAGCCGCGCCCGGATGCCCGGCGCGCGCTCGTCACGTCGCGCTTCACAGGCCTGAACACCACGGTTGACTTGGCCGATCACGCAGCGATGAATATGCTCGTTCATCCGGGCGACGTTATTAAAGCTGAGGGGCAACCGAAGGGGCAGTTGCCGCCGCGTCAATTTTTGTATCTCGGCGGGCTTGTCAATGCGCCCGGCGAAAAGGAGTTTCATCCGGGCATGACTTTGACGCAGGCCATACTGTCGGCAGGAGACGTGCGCTCAATCGGCATGAGCGTCAAAACATTAAAGCAGGCAATGTTGTCTGATGGGCTTGTCGGAGCGCATCAATCATGGTACGCCGCGACAGTCGCGCGCCAAGAGGCGAACGGGCTTTTGACCACGACTAAATACAAACTGGAAGAGATCGTATCGGGCAAAGCGCCAGACCCGTTTTTGCAGCCGGGAGACCGTATCAAAGTTGTTCGCTAACGCGGATGATTAACGCGTTAGCTCATTAACTGCAATCGCAAAATCAATGGCGCTTTTATTCGCTCGATATTAATTACCTAACATGGTGGAGCAGCTTATAATGGACACGCAAGCATGGATGGAGGCAGCCGGTAGCGGCAACACGGCTACGGTTGAAATCCTATTGGCACAGGGCGCCGATGTGGACGCGCATACGGCGAGCAGGGAAACGGCCTTGATGCGCGCGGCTTCAAAAGGGCACATGGATACTGTGCAGAGCTTGTTGGAGAAAGGCGCAAACGCCAATGCTAATAGGCAAGATGGAATGACGGCCTTGACGCTGGCGGTGTTCTTCGGGCATGTCGATGTCGTAAATGTTTTACTGAATAACGGCGCTGATCCGCGAACGAGAGATTGTCACGGCGCATCAGCCATGGATTGGGCATCTTCGAGAGGCTATCCAAACATAGCGCGGTTACTGAAGGATGCGGAATTCTTCAAGGCGACAGCACCCGAAATAACAGGCCATATCGCGCCACACATCATTACATCGAATGAAGCGCCCCCGGCGCTAAACCCAAACGAGCGATTGCCGGATGATTTGCAGCGAGAATGGGAATCAACTCTCGCTACTACGGCAACAACGGCTCTGGCCGCAACAGCGATTACCGGGACGGATGAGTTCATTACGATACCGGATAGTGTTGTCGAGAGCGATGATAATCCGGCCATCGAGGAGATTGGCGCAATCGGAAATGAGCAGCCAAGCGTGCAGGAACATGGCTTCTTCAATTACAAGAGGTATCGTGAAAGAAGCCCCGGAAAGAAACTTTTGCGCTTGGCGCTTATAGCGCCCGCCGTGCTTTTTGTTTCCGGCCTGTCGATTTATTCAGTGAGGCAGGAGATGCGGCAAGACGCTGTTCAGTTCCGGCCTCCGGCAACGGATTACTATAATCTGCCTAATACGCTCACCCTGCAATACCCGCAACAGGGTAACTCGAATACTAAACCGCAAACGCAAATCGTACCCAACCCTCCCCCTCCTGTCGCTGTTTTGAACCCGAATGCGTTGAGCGCAACAGGCTTGGTAATACCGGTTAATAAGAAACGCCGCGCTCCTGATGGAGCATCTGAAAGCGTGTCCATGCAGCCTGGCAGCGAGCCTGTGATAATCAGTCTCGCGCAGCCGGACAGCGTCAAGACAGAACCACGCGAAGAACCTGTAAAAAACCCTTTACCTTCCAACAGAAGTATCACTGCACAACAAAGCCCGAAGGCGCTTCCGGTCACAGCCTCACGGGAGACAGCAGTGGATCACCAGACATCTCCACCCCCCGTTATGTTGTCAACCACTTCACCAAAGAAAAAAGTGATTCAATGGCCTTAAGTGAGCTTTGGGAATTAATCTAAACGGCATCTCTGAAGCTGAAGAGTTGCACACCTTGCCGGAATCGAGCGTTGATGCGATTGCTCTTGATTACAAAGAATCGAAGCGCGTGGACAAGTTCGGCAACGAGTTTCGATATAGGGCGAAAGTTGATGACGTGAAACACTCGCGCGCTGGCAGATGGGCGTGGGATGTGTTCTTGCAAGCCGCTCACTAATGCGCCGTCGCCGCCGATTGAACAGCGCAAGACAGGCAGACAGAAACGCCCGCGAATCATTGGCGACTCGCGGGCGTTTTGTTGTGAACTGTCTTTGTTGCTTACGATACTTCGATGAGCAGTTCACGCGCGTTGAAAGTGAAATTGGGGCGTTTGCGCCCCTTCATGTATTTGGCGGCGGTTTGCGAAAGCGCTGTGACGAGGATCGGCAAGGCGATGGTCGCGTCGCAATTGACGTAGGCGGTTTGCGCGCCGCGCGCGAGTTTGCCGTAGGTTAATGATTCGTCGCTGGCTCCCGCGCTGGTTGAGCCGGAGCGCCCGCCCGGATGCGGCGCGTCTGTTGAAATCTGAATCGCATATTTGTGGCCGCGTGCCTGCGTTTTGACGATGTTGGTCGAGAGTTCCGTTTGCTGTATGAAGCTTTTGGTCGTTCCCCCGCCGAGATTAATGACGCCCGAGACGCGCGCGCGCGCCGCGATCTGTGTCATGTCCAACACGTCTTGCACGACGTCGAACTGAAAATTGTTTTTCTTCTCGAAGCGCGCGGCAGCAATCCCGACGCTGATTGCGCTGTCGGCGATGGCCGGGCAAAAGACCGGCACGCGCGATTTGTAGGCGGCAGTCAACACGCCATCGTCCGTCGCAATTTCCGATAATTCACGTCCCAAAAGATGCAGGAATTCGCGCGTCGAGTAAGGGCGCGTTTGATCGAGTTGGTTGGTGAAGCCGCCGACCCATTCATCCGCTTCGCGGTATTCTTCTTCGCTTGCGAGCAAGTCCCACATGCGGCTGATCTGCGCCGATTCAAGTTCAGCGTCCGTCATGTTTGGATGCGATTGATAGTGGTGGCGTCCGAGCGTTTCGTGCAGATCGTGAAAGAGCATCGCGCCGGAAACGACGAGCACATCGACGAAACGGTTTTTGATAACGTAGGCAAGCAAGCGGCGCATACCTGCGGGAATAAGTGCGCCGGAAACCGCGACCATAATCGTCGTGTTGTCGCCGAGCATGTCTAGCCAGATGCGGTGCGCTTCAGCAAGCTGGCGTCCGCCGAAGCCTGTACCCTCCATTTTTTCGAGCAGTCCGGCGACAGAGCGGTCGCGGTCAACCTGAACGGGGCGCGTCGGCACAGTCAGATATTTTGTGGGTCTCGGTTTTCGCTGAGTCACCATGATAATTGTGTGTGATCCTTTAATTTGCTAATCGTGATTTGTAAATCGCGCCGGAAGGCAAGCCGTTCTTTTGTACGCGGCTTACGCTTCGCGCGGTTGTTAGTCTCTGCTGCGTCTGCTGCCGCCCGTGCGGTTTTCAGTGCCGTTGACCGACAGATACGTGTAGGCGTTAAAGCGAGATTCATAAAATTGGACGCTCTCCGTGCCTTGCGCGTCCGTTAATTCGCCGCGCTTGACGCGCCCTGCGATAAGGCGGCGAAAGCTATCGTGCAATTGCCCGCGCTCGTAACGCGCCGATTCCGCAGCCTCGCCGATGGTTGTGCCCTGCACGACTTTTTTTATCAGATAACCGTCTTCGTCGATGTGTATGTGCGCTTCGTTCGGCACGCCGAACAAATTGTGGTTGTTGCCCATTACTTCCTGATACGCGCCGACGAGCATAAAGGCCAGATAATACGGCTCGCCCTTAACGAGCGGGTGAAGCTCCAGCACTTGTTTGACGTCGTGCAGGTCAACGAACTTGTCCACCACTCCGTCGGAATCGCACGTTACATCGCACAGCGTCGCATACTCCGTCGGCTGTTTGTTCAACTTGTGAATCGGGACGATGGGAAATAGCTGTTCGAGCGCCCAGTGATCCGGCACGGAACGAAACACGGAAAAGTTGGTCAGATATTTGGCGCACAAAAGCTTGCGCAGTTCATCGAATTCTTCGGCGACGTATTTGGCCTGCTGCGCATATTTGTCCGCGCGCTCGCACACGTCCCAGAAAAGGACTTCGCCCTTCGCGCGGCCTTCGAGAGAAATGATGCCCAGATTAAAGAGCGTGAATAATTCATCGCGGTGTTCGAGCGCGTCGTGGTAATACTCACGGTAGTTTTTGACGCTGATAGTTTCGCGCAAGTCCGCTAATTCGACGACGACTTGCGGATCGCCTTTGTTGATGTCAATCGGTTGAATGTCTTCGACGACGGTCTCGATTTCGTCGAGCACGTTGGTCACGATGATCGCGTGATATGCGGTCAGGAAACGCCCCGATTCCTGAATAATCGTCGGGTGCGGCACGTTTTCGTCGTCGCAGACTTGCTTGATCGTGTAGATAACGTCGTTGGCAAATTCCTGCGCCGTATAGTTCGCGCTTGAATCGAAAGCCGTCTTCGAGCCGTCGTAATCGACAGCCATGCCGCCGCCGACATCCAGCAAATCAATCGGCACTTTCATCTGCTTCACTTTGGCATAGACGCGCGCGGCTTCCTTCATCGCGTTCTTGATGCGCTTGATGTCCGTGAGTTGCGAGCCGATGTGGAAATGCAGCAATCGCAGCATGTCTATGCGGTCAGCTTCATGCAGGCGGCGTATGACTTCGAGAATCTCCGTCGTTGTCAAGCCGAACTTGGCCGCTTCGCCGCCGCTCTTTTCCCAGCGCCCGCTGCCTTTCGAGTAAAGCTTAACGCGCACGCCGAGCATCGGCATCTCGCTTTCGTGCGTTTCGGCGACACGCAAAACGTGGTCGAGTTCGCTCAATTTTTCGATGACGATGACGACGCGCTTGCCTGCCGTTGCGCCTGCAAAAGCAAGCTCGATAAACTCGCGGTCTTTGAATCCGTTTAAGACAAGCAAGCTGTCTGCGGCTTGTTCGAGAGCGAGCGCGGCGTAGAGTTCCGCCTTCGAGCCTGCTTCGAGACCGAAATCGTAACGTGAGCCTTCGCGCAAATATTCTTCGACGACGGCGCGCTGCTGATTGACCTTCATCGGATAGACGCACATATGCGCGCCCTGATATTCGTATTCACGTATCGAATTGCGGAAGGCGCGTTGCAGCTTGCGGACTTGCGAAGCGATGAGTTGCGGAAAGCGCAAAAGGACGGGCGCGGAAATGCCGCGACGGTAAAGGTCGTCGATGATTTCCTTCAGGTCGGCGGCGCGCCCGTCGCCTTCCGTAGGATGCACGATCAGATTGCCTTTGCGATTGACGTCAAAATAACCGGCTCCCCAGTTTTCAATGCCATAAGTTTCAACCGTTTGTTCAGTCGCCGTGGTCAATTCGCTTTCGTCTCCTGCCGTAAATCTGTCTATCTAAGTATGCGTTCGATGCTGATGGCGTTGTCGTCATGGCAATTGCAATCGCGTACTCTGTGCCTCTGAAATCTTCAGCGGGAATGCCTTGGTTGGAATAATTCAAAGGCGCAATGTAACAGAAAACGCGAGGACGGTCAAAAACTATTTTTTTCGCCGTTTAATCCCTTAAATTAATTTGTTGTAAAGGTTTAAGCGCTAAAGCGTGGTTTGCTGCGCGGCATCGACATCCGACTTTGCGGCAAAAACCTTGACATCGCCGCACGCAGAAATATAATGCGTAGCTTTTGACGCGCCGCCGTTAGTGGTAAAATTCCGTTCGGCGCGACACGAAATCTGCCATTGTTTTTGCTGCCATCACCGCCATTTATCATACCGGACGCGGCCGCGAAAAGCGCCGTCAGGCACCGCCAACACTCCAATAATTACAATTTTCAGGAGACGCAATGAACGCTAAGACTGCTTTGAAGTTTGCCGAAGACAGCGGCGCAAAATTTCTTTCCCTGCGCTTTACGGATTTGCCCGGAGCGTGGCACCACCTTTCATTTCCGATCAGCCAACTTTCCGAAGACTCCTTTGAAAACGGCTTCGGCTTCGACGCTTCTAGTTTGCGCGGATGGGCGGCGATCAACGAATCAGACATGCTGCTTGTGCCAGACCCCGTGCGCTTCTGGATGGACCCGTTTACGGAAGAACCGACGCTCTGCCTCATCGCCAACGCCGTCGATCCGATCACCAAAGAAGGCTATCCGCTCGACCCGCGCTCTGTCGCCGCGCGCGCCGAAGCTTACGTCAAATTCACAGGCCTCGCAGACACCGTTTACTTCGGCCCCGAAGCAGAGTTCTTCGTTTTCGACGACGTGAAATTTCACAACGACCCGAACAGCGCAGGCTTTTCCGTCAACGCAGACGAAGCGCACTGGAACAGCGGGCGCGGCGCGGATGAATTCAACGGCACGAATCTCGGCTATCGCATTCGCAACAAGGAAGGCTACGTGCCTGTGACGCCGACGGATTCGATGAACGATCTGCGCGCGGAAATGTCCTTGAAGATGATGGATGTCGGCATCGAAGTCGAATGCCACCACCACGAAGTCGCGCCGATGCAATGCGAAATAGATTTTCGTTTCTCGACGCTTCTCGGCGCTGCTGATAATCTTCAACTCTTCAAAAACGTCGTGCGCAACACCGCGTACTCTTACGGCAAAGCGGCGACCTTTATGCCGAAACCGATTTACGGCGACAACGGCTCTGGAATGCACTGTCATCAATCGCTTTGGAAATCCGAAAAGCCGCTTTTCGCTGGCGACGGCTACGCGGGACTTTCCGAGATGGCGCGTTTTTATATCGGCGGGCTGCTCAAACACGCGGGCGCAATCGTCGCCTTCGCTGCGCCGACGACGAATAGTTACAAGCGGCTTGTTCCCGGCTTTGAAGCGCCCGTTAATCTGGCTTATTCCGCGCGCAATCGTTCGGCGGCAGTACGCATACCGATGTTCTCCACCAACCCGAAACAAAAGCGCGTCGAATTTCGTCCGCCCGACCCAAGCTGCAATCCGTACCTCGCGTTTTCCGCAATGCTGCTCGCTGGACTCGACGGCATACAGAATCGCATCGATCCGGGCGAACCGCTCGACAAGGATATTTATGATCTGTCGCCTGAAGCGTTAAAGGACGTGCCGTCTTTGCCCGGCTCGCTCGACGATGCCTTGAAAGCGCTCGAAGCCGATCACGACTTTCTCCTCAAGGGTGATGTCTTCACCACGCACATCATCGAACGCTGGATTACATACAAACGCGAAAAAGAGATTCAACCCATGCGTATGCGCCCGCATCCGCTGGAGTTCGGCATGTACTTCGATGTATGAAAAGAAGTAGTCAGGAGTCAGAATAAGAACGGGAAGATTGAACATTCGCAGCATGAGCTTAACAGCGCATCTTTTCTTCATTCTGACTCCTGACTCCTGACTTCTGTTTTATGTTAATTCAACCGCTCACGCTCGAAGGTCGCCGTGTACGGCTCGAGCCGTTGACATTGGCGCATCATTCCGCGCTATGCGAGGTTGGGTTGGACGAAGAACTATGGCGCTGGATTCCCACGATGATTCGCACGCCGGATGAGATGCGCGCTTATATCGAGACAGCGCTCGAAGAACAATCGAAAGGTTTGTCGCTGCCGTTTGCGATAATCGAGAAGGCTCACGGGCGGGCGATGGGCAGCACGCGTTTCGGCAATATTGATAGAAACAACCGGCGGCTCGAAATCGGCTGGACGTGGTTAGGGCGGAATTATCAGCGCACGTCGATTAACACCGAAGCGAAATATCTGCTGCTACGCCACGCCTTCGAGCAATTGAACGCGATTCGCGTTGAACTCAAAACCGATTCGCTCAATGAACGTTCACGCCGTGCCATACTGCGAATCGGCGCGAAGGAAGAAGGCACGTTTCGCAATCACATGATCGTCCAGAATGGCAGGCTTCGTCATACGGTTTATTACAGCATCATCGCTTCCGAATGGAAAAAAGTTAGAGCCGTTCTCGAAGAAAAGTTATCCCGCGCTTACTGAACTTCAAACGCTCTAATTAATCGCGCTTATTCCCGCCGATGCCTGACATGCACGAACAAGTCGAAGCGCTCGCGCGTGATTTGCCGGACGCCGAAGGCGCGCGGCTTTTCTTCGCGCGTCTCGAAGCCGATCACCCGCCGGATGCCGCGCGCCTCTTGCGCAACGCGGCGCTTTTAGCGGACGCGCTCGCGCTCGCCGCGTGGAGTCCGCTGCTCGCCACTACGCTCGCGCAGCACCCTGAATATCTTCAATGGCTGGCGCGCGAAAAATCTCATGCGCTCGTCAAAACACGCGAAGCATTCGGCGAATCGCTCGCGCGTTTTGCCGCCACTAACTCCCGACTCGATCCGCAAATTCTTCTCGCGCGCTTTCGCCGCCGCGAACTCTTGCGCATTTATTTGCGCGACATACGCCGCACCGCGACGCTTGTCGAAGTCATCGAAGAATTGTCGAACCTCGCCGATGCGGTGCTTGAATACGCCTTAAGCCTCGCGCGGCAGGAATTGGATAATCGCTACGGCGCGCCGCTTCGCACAGACGAACGCGGGCGTGCAACCGTCGCGCATTGCTGCATCGTCGCGCTCGGCAAATTAGGCTCGCTCGAACTCAATTACGCTTCTGACATCGATCTGCTTTTTCTTTATTCCGACGACGGCACAACCGCTGGCACAGGCACGCACGGCGAAACGACCAACCGCGAATATTTTATCAAGCTCGCCGAACAAGTGACGCGCATTGTCGGGCAGCCGACAGGCGAAGGCGCAGCTTATCGCGTTGACTTGCGCTTGCGCCCGCACGGACGCGACGGCGCGCTCGCCTCATCGCTCAACGAAGCCGTGCGTTACTACCAAAACACAGCGCAGGCTTGGGAATTGCAAGCATTGATTCGCGCGCGCGCCGCCGCTGGCAACGCAGCGCTCTACGCGCGCTTTGCCGTGAAATTAATCGGGCGCGTGTACCGCACGGATGACACCGTGTCACGCGCGCTCGGCAATGTTCGTCTCGCCAAACAAAAAATTGATCGTCATCACGCGCAGGACACGGGCGGCTTCAACGTCAAACTTGGGCGCGGCGGCATACGCGAAATCGAGTTCATCGCGCAGGCTTTGCAACTCGCCTTCGGCGGCAGCGATGCATGGCTGCGCACGCCGCACACGCTTATCAGCCTTGAGCGCCTTGCCGAACACGGCCTGATTGCACCGCGTGAGCGCGCGCAGCTTTTCGATGCTTATAATTTTCTGCGCACGCTCGAACATCGCCTGCAAATGGAGCACGGCCTGCAAACTCATTCGTTGCCCGATGACACGGCGCGCCGCACACTCATTGCGCGCCGCATGAATTTCGCAGGCGACGGCGCGCTTGCTTCCTTTAACCGCACGCTCGAACACCATACGGCAAACGTGCGCGCCGCTTATGATCGCGTCTTCAAGGATCAGGAAGAAACGTCGGCGGGCGAGGCGCAAGCCAACACGCCGACAAACGAATCGCGCACCGATGCTGCCTCTCAATTAAACGAAGAGCCTGCTGTTGAGACGCTTGCGATTAAGCCGCCATTAGAAAACCTACATGCCGCAACGCAGAATGAACTTGACGCAGAAAAATCGGCGCTCTCCTTCGCGGCGAATATTTTTGCGCCGCTGCTAATGCGAAGCGAGCAGAAAGGCAATCGCACGGATATTGATGCCGCCGTCTCTGCCTCGAACACCACGCAGCTACTTCGTCGTGCCGTCAACGAGTCACTCAATCCGCGACGCGCATTAACGGCGATGGCGCGCGTTGCCGCTTCGCTCGAAACATCAAATTTTCAAGCGGAAGCCTCGAAGGAAAGGCTCTCTTCGATTATCCGCTTGTGCGGCGCGTCCGAATATTTCGCGGAACTTCTGGCAGGCAATCCGCAACTCGCTTTTTCACCGTCCGCGCGAGAATCCACACACGTTGAAACAACGGCGCGCGAAACTCTTTTCGCCGCGATACGAAATGAACAAACCTTCGGCGCAGAGCTGGCCGCGCTTCGTCGCGCATGGGGCGGATTGCTCATCGAAACGGGCGCGCTCGATGCATCGGAAATCGTTTCGATGCGCGAATCGAATCGCCGTCAAACAGAACTCGCCGCCGCGAGCCTAGACGCCGGATGCTTCATCGCCGCGCGCGAAATGGAACGTCGCTACGGCGCCCTCGACGCTCCCGTGCGGCTTGCCGTGCTCGGCTTAGGACGACTCGGCGGCGGCGGCATCGACTACGGCTCAGATTTAGACGTAGTGCTTGTTTACGACGACGAGGCACCCGCGCCGCTTGCGCTGCTTTCCCACCACGAAGCTTATGCGCGCTTCAGCGAATCGCTTATCGTCGCTCTCGCAAGCTTGACACGCGAAGGAGTGCTTTACCGCGTCGATCTGCGTCTGCGTCCCGACGGGCGAAACGGAGCGACGTGCATCGCGTCGAGCGCCTTCACAAACTATCTGAGCGAACGCGCGCAGCCCTGGGAATGGCTCGCCTATGTCAAACTGCGTGCGGCAGCAGGCGACATGGAATTCGGCGCGCGCATTGAAGAAAAAGCGCGCCGCATCATTCACGAAACGGCGCGCAATTCAAACGTTGAAACGTTACGCGCGGAGACGCTTCGCGTGCGCGAACGGCTTCGTCAGGAAAAGCAGGGAAGGCAAACAGCGCGCGAGGTGGATATTAAATTCGGCGCGGGCGGAATGCTCGATGTTTATTTTGCGACGCGCTATCTGCAACTGCGCGACAACGTGCCGGACGCGGGCGCGAACCGCTCGACAATCGCCATGCTCGAACGTCTGCGCGATGCCGGTTCTTTAAGTGAAGAAAATTATCAAGCGATGAGCGCAGCCTACGAGCATCTGCGCTTCCTCGATCACGCACTGCGTTTGATTGCCGGACGCTCGACGCTTTTGCCCGCCGAAGATCACCCGAACTTGCGCGACGCCGCACAGCGCCTGAATCGTTTTTCCGCCCACGCGCTGCTTGAAACCACCAAGCAATTCATGGCAAACATTCGCGCCGCCTACGAACGCATTATGGCGTGAGAAAATAAAACGCAGAGGCGAGAAAAGTATTTGTCATGCGCTTGTTTCAACGCATCTTGCCGCGCGCCCTGCAAGCTTCCCGCGTGCTATGCGTCGCGCGATTCACGCTGAAACGATTCGTGCCAGCAATGCGTACACCAACTGTGTACGCGTATTCGTTCCTGTAAATCAAAGTCTGCGGAAGCGGGCAGCCTGCGCACGATCATTTGTTCTTCAACGCTTAATTCGCTCCACACGCGCAAGCGCCCGATGCCGCAACGCGGGCAAATAATTCCAGATTGAATTTTCATTTTGCAGCACCCGCCAGCCTATTCATACCGAATTCCAATCTAACATTGATGCGAAACGAAATGCGACAGTCATCTTGCGAAATCGTTTACGGCAAATGAACGGAGCGCGCGCCCGCCGTTTGAGAATCTATGCCAAAGCGCGGTAACATCATGCGTCTTAAAAATTATCCGAAAACCAAAGGCTCGCTTTGCACATGATTCGCTTCATTCGCACGCTTTTCTCTGCGCTTTTTCTTTGCATCGTTTTTACCAATCAGATTCACGCACAAACGGACGATGCGCGTTTCGATTTCTACGCGCGCGGCACATACCGCGAAAACGTGCCGCGCCCGCAAAGCACTACCCGCTTCGATGTCGGTGAATTTCACACCAACTACGCGACGATGGAGCGCGTCATCGAAAAAATCGCGCAGGCCGCGCCAGACCGCATACGCGTCACGGACATCGGCGAAACGAACGAGCATCGCACAATGCACCTTGTCGTCGCCAGCGCGCCGGAAAATATGCAACGACTCGATGCGATCAAAGCAGACATTGCGCGCCTTTCCGATCCGCGCACACTCGCGCCCAACGAAGCGCGCCGCATCACCGCTAACTTGCCCGTCGTCGTCTGGCTCAACTATACGATTCACGGCAACGAATCCGCGTCGTTTGAGACGATGATGCAAGTCGTTTATCAGCTCGCCGCATCGAACGAACCCGCGACGCTGGACATACTGAAAAACTGCGTCGTGCTCATCAACGTCTGCGCCAACCCCGACGGACACGAGCGTTTCGTTACATGGTACAACTCCGTCGGCACGGGCAATCCCGAACCGACTGCCGCAGAGCACCGCGAACCTTGGTCTATCTACGGGCGCGTCAATCATTACCGCTTCGATTTGAACCGAGACAACATCGCTTCCACGCAAGTCGAGACGCGCAACGTGCAGCGCGCATATTTAGAGTGGCATCCGCAAGTCTTCGTCGATCATCACGGGCAGCCCGCCCAATTCTTTTTTCCGCCCGCAGCGCTGCCGATCAATCCGAACTTGCCGCAGGAACCAACCGCGAAATGGCTCGCCACATTCGGGCGCGCCAACGCCGCGCAGTTCGACGCGCGCAATTGGGATTTCTTCGTGCGCGATGTCTTCGATCTGTTTTATCCGGGCTACTGGGATTCATGGCCGAGCTTGAACGGCGCGACGGGCATGACTTATGAAACAGACAGCGGCGGCTTCAAAGGCATCAATTGGAAACGCGACGACGACACGATTGTGACTTTGCGCTCCGGCATTGCGAAACATTTTGTCGCTTCGATGACGACACTCGAAACCGCCGCGCGCAATCGGCAAGCGCGTCTCGATGATTACTATGACTTCAAGCGCACGGGCATCGAAGAAGGACGCAGCCAACGCTTGCGCCGCTTTGCGATTTTGCCCGGCAACGATCCGGCGCGCGCGGCTGATTTAATCGATGTGCTATTGCGCGCGGGCATCGAAGTCTCTGTTGCGCAAAGCGTTTTTCGTGAAGCGCTGGCGCACGATTACATGAATCCGAATTCGTCTGCCGCGCCGCGCGATTTTCCCGCCGGAACTTACATCATCGATTTAGCGCAGCCGCAAAAACGCCTCGCGCGCGCGCTTCTCGAACCGAACACGGCGCAGGACACGGCCTTCGTGCGCGAGCAACTCGCGCGCTTCGAGCGCAATGAACGGCGCGGCAAAAGCGCGTCGAAGGAAGACTACGGTTTTTATGACGTTACCGCATGGTCGCTTCCGCTCGCCTTCGGCGTCGATGCCTACTGGATCGAAGAAAGAGGGAACGGACGACGCATAACGAACGTCACGCCCATGCGTGAAGGCGCGGGCGTTAATGCGACGGGCGGCGTCAGCGGCGGACGCGCGCAAATCGCTTACATTATTCCATACGAGCGCAACAACGCCGCCGCGCTCGCATATCGTCTCGAACGTGAAGGCTACAAGTTAGCAGTCGCAACGCGCACGTTGAGCGCGGGCGGGCGTGATTGGCCGCGCGGCACAATCGTCGCGCGCGTCTCGCGTAATCCGGCGATGATTCACGATGCGATAGCGCGTCTGGCGAAGGAAACAAACGTCGAAGTGATAGCCATCAATTCCGGTTTTTCGGAAACGGGCGAGACAGGCATCGGCTCAGAGAACGTCGTCAGCCTTAAACGCCCGCGCATCATTCTTGTCGCAGATGATCCGGTTGAGCAAACGAGCTACGGCGCGACTTGGAATCTATTCGATAAAAGCGGCGTCGATTTTACCTCGATGACGATTGCCACGCTCAAAAGCGCAGAGCTTGATCGCTACAACGTCATCATTATTCCAGACGGTTCGCCGGGGCGTTTCTTCACCCAGTTCGGCAAAAGCGGCGTGGAACAGTTGCGCGGCTGGTGCGAACGCGGCGGCACGCTTGTGCTCATCAAAGGCGCGGCGGTCTTCGGCGCGCTCAAGGATGTCAACCTGACTTCAGCCAGACTCGTCGGCAGCGACGATGACGAGAGCAAAGATAAAAAGCCTGCAACCGACAACGCCGCTACATTACAAGGCACTTTGCAATCAACCCCTGCGCCGACGCCCGCTCCCATTGAGCCTGTTTCCGCCGCCGCAAATCTTAACGACAAAAAACGCAACGCGCGCGGCTCGCGTCAAACAGCAGGCACGCAGACCGCCACAGAGCAGCGCCGCGAAGAATCCGATCAAACTGAAAAACTAGAAGGCGCGCCGCCGCAACTTCCGCCCATCGCTTCGCCCTCAGCGCGTCCCGGACAAGTACCCGAAGCCGTACCCGGCGCAATCATGCGCGCCATTGTTGACCGCACGACGTATCTAACCTACGGCTACGAAAACAGAGAACTGCCCGTGCTTGTCTCGTCCGCTTATTTCTTTCGTCCATCGAAGGAAGGCACAAACGCCGTCGTTTTCAGTCCAGACGCAACTGAACCCTCGCGCATCTCCGGCTTCGTCTGGCCTAACAATACGGAGCGACTCCTGCGCGGCACGTCTTATATAATCGACGAACCGACGGGACGCGGCCACGTCGTGCTCTTTGCCGAAGACCCGAACTTTCGCGGCATCTGGCGCACCGCGACAAAGCTTTTCTTTAACTCGTTTTTATTTGCGCCGTCGTTCTAAAAGGCAGTGGACAGAATAAAGCAAGCGTGAGCGCGAACGGCTTAAATATATTTCGGTACGATTCAACATCACGCCTGCTCTTTTCTTCATTCTGACTTCTGACTACTATCTTCGAGGTTTCCATGTTTCGCATTAAGGCCGATTACAAAGAGCAGATCGAGGTCAAGACGAGCATCGAGCGTGCGCGCGAATTCTTTGGCGAGTTGCGCAACTTCGCAGAGTTGATGCCGGGCATCGAGAGCATTACGACTGAAGCGAGCGGCGTGCATCGCTGGACGATTCGCGCGGATGTTCCCGTGCTCGGTGCGATGCGCGCCGCCTTCAGCGTGCAGCAAACGGATGACCGCCCGGAAAAAATCGAGTGGTCTCCTGCCGCGACAGAGAAAAGCAATTTCATGCGTTACGCGGCGGCGTTTGAGCAGCGCGGCACGCGCACGCTTGTACGCATCGCGCAGCACGTAGAGATGCGCCGCCAGCACGCCAGAGAATTGCACATGCTCGCCGCGCTCGTCGGCGAAAATCGCATCAGCGCCGAAATGGAAAAGCGCGTCACGGAAATGATTCGCACATTCCTGCAACGCGCCCGTGTGAAATTAGAAAGCAGCGAAATTTAAGCGCGCAAAGCTTCTCTCTCCCTCATCGCTCCAAAGCGCCTGTTTGCTTCACACCGCTACTGCTCGCATGTCCGTAACTAATCATGTTGGCGAACATGCGGTATGCGCCGGGAACGCCCGCGCGCAATTGTCTGTACCACACCATGCTTGTGTAAATGTAATGCCCGCGCCCGTAGTCCGCCGCCAGCAAGCCGCCGCGCAAAGGTTGTTCGCCGGGATCATTGGTGGCGAATAGCGCCGTGTAGTGCGCGTCCCACTGATTCGGATAATAAAGCCCGCGTTCCTGAATCCAATCCTTGAAATCATCCTGCGTAATCTTGTTCGGGTAATTGAGCAGCGCGTTGTTTGATTCAAGAAACGTGATGGGCGCAGTTTCATCCGTCACGCGTTCATTGCCGAGCGTGAGCGGGTACGGCGCAAGCTGCGGGCGATTCTTTTGCGCGTCGGGATTCCACTCGTTCGTTTTGTGATAGAACACGATGAGATTGCCGCCCGCGCGCGCGTAATCGAGCAGCTTTTGATTTAATGCGATTAGTTCGGGATGCGCTTGATAGCCCCGATTGTCGATGATGATCGTGTCATAGCGTGAAAGATCATTTGAGCGCACGTCATCAATCGTCAACTCCCTTGCTTCAACGCCCAAGGCTGCCAACGCATTTCGCAAAGTTTCATCAGAGCTTCGCACATAACCGACGCGAAGATTCGGCGCAACGCGCGCGTCACTGTAAACTACTTTAATAAGTTTCTGTGTAATCAACTCTCCGGCGTTGAAGGAACGATGAACTGTGAAAGTTATTGTATCGGACATGGGTTTCAAACTTTTCCCCGTCAGAACATAGGCGTCGCTTGTGAGATAGCCAAATGGCTTCACCACGTTGCGTACCTCGTTGGCCTTTAACGTCAATCCGTCGGAAAAGATGGTCATACTATACGTCGAACTTTTAGCATCGAGCCTCGCAATGGAAGGCGTAGGCAAATGATTGACAAGTTGAAAGTCTAAGGATGGCGGATGCTTCAACGTCGAAGGTGTAAGCACAAAAGGCGATGGCGCGATGTTTGTGATCTCGACGGCGGGCGCAACGTCAACGCGCGTCGTTGCGGTAAGCGGAAAGCTGACGTCGTTAATGTTTATCGTTGCGGTTGCGGTGAATGGTTCGCCGAATACGCGCCCGTCGTAAAGATGCGCGGCGTGCGGCACAGTAAGCGTAGTGTCGGCGGGAATGTTGTAACGCGGCGCAAGCTTGAAAGTCGTGTTAGGCAACAGAGCGTAGGGCGTCGATATTTGCGTCAACCCTGTGATGATGCTTTTTTTGCCGCGTCCCGGCACAAAGTCGGGCAAGGCTGCGCTCTGGACTCTCGCCTTCATGTTGCCGCTATTGGAAATGTCGAGCGAGAACGTCGCCATTGAATTCGGTATCACGACTTTACTGGGCGGCGTGAGCGTCGCCGTGATGCCGCTTGCCGCCGCCAATGCGCGGTTGAGTCGTTCTTGCATCAAGCGAAAGCGCGGCGCTTCCGTGTCTGTTTCCGGCACGACGTATTGATGAGCGATTTGCGCTCCGGCGAGAGCATAAAAGACGCGCTGGCGCTCGTTGATAAAATCCGTCAGCGGGCGATTGCCGAACTTCGGCGGCGCGAGCTTGGCGGCGACTTGTTCGGGCAGTTGCAAGCCGTCG
>JBPCOJ010000056.1:0-28259 GCA_051000345.1 Pyrinomonadaceae bacterium
ACCAAGCAGATGCTCGAAGAAACGTCCGATATCACCGGCACGCTCGACATGCACAATCGTGCGATCGGCAACTACGATTTGCTCGCATCGAACCCGACAGCAACGAAATAAGAAAACACAATCTTAAAAAAGAAGCGCGGCGAATCACCATCTTAGATTCGCCGCGCTTTTGATTTTAACCATTACTGTTTTCCCGTCGCCGCTCTTTTTACGCGCTGAAGCTTTCTGCGACCTTCAAGATTTGCTCCAGTGCTGCTTCGTCGAGCCTATACGTCTCATTACAAAAGTGGCAGGTCATCACTGCGCCTTTATCTTCACGCAGCATCGCTTCCAATTCATTGCGGTCAATCGAAGACACGAGCGACACGGCGCGCTCATACGAGCATGTGCAAGCGAACCCGATTGGCCTTTCGTCCAAAATTTCAAACTCCATGCCGCCCAGCGCCGTCCGCAATAAATCAACGGGACGCGCGCCTTCGGTGATTAGTTTTGTGACTTGCGGCGCGCGGCTGACGCTTTCTTCAATGGCGGCAATGGTCTTTTCATCTGCGCCCGGCATCATCTGAATCATAAGGCCGCCCGCCGCCGCGACATACGGCGCGTTGTTCGTTTCGCTTGCGCGCATCAGCACGCCGAGCATCACGGCTGCCGGAATCTGTTCCGACTTCGTCAGGTAATAAGCGAAGTCTTCGGCAATCTCGCCCGAGATGATCGGCACGGAACCACGATACGGCTCTAAGTACAGTCCTACATCGTAGCCGGATTCGCGCGTCACATAAAACATGCCTTCGCCGACTACTCCGCGCACATCTAACTTTCCATTCTCATTCAGCGGCGCTTCAGCCTGCGGGTTGCGCACATAACCGCGCGCCTGACCGCTCGCGTTCGCTTCCGTCGTGATGCCACCGATAGCGCCGTCGCCTGTAATCTGCACGGTCAAACGATCAAACTCTTTAAGGCTCGAACCGAGCAGCAATGTTCCGGTTAAAGTTCGCCCGAGCGCTGCCGCCACCGTCGGCGAAACTTCATGGCGGCGCGCGGCTTCCGCGACAAGGTTCGTGGTGACGGCTGCCATCACGCGCACTTCGCCGTCGGCTGCCGTGCCACGCACCAGCATGTCAATCTGCCCTTCCTGTTTTTCAGTCAACGTAATTACCCTCGTTCATTTGATTTCACTTTTCGATCAATACTTTGATGCGCCTCAATCACGATTTTACCACGCACAATTTTGCATTTTATGTCACCTCAATCTCACTGTGTCCGACGCCGCTAGAAAAGCTTGCGACGCTTCGTAGAACAAAATAAAAAAACATTTTCGGTGCTCGCCAAAGACCTTGACGGCGCTTGCAGATTGTTAATGTGTATTATCAACGTGTCCACTCCATTGCATTGAAAAAAAAGAAGCACACAATATGTAGCGTTCGGCTATTGACAGCCACAAGTCACGCGTGTATAGTGCGGTTCGCTTGAACGAGGTGAATTGAAAGCGTAGCGGCAGGCACCTGATCCGGCTGCACGTGCAAGGATTTTTGTCGCCTAAAACAAGTTGACCGCAAGTTTCCGCAACACACTAAAAGTAACACGGGTAACGCACGTTTCAGAACTTGCGTGAGCCGACTTTTCAACTTCTAAATCGCAGCACGCCCCGTGCTTTTTGGCAGGCACGGGAAAGGTAAAGACAGATGAGCACAGCAATCGAGCCGAAAAAAAATCAGGGAACACAGTCCACTCAACAAGCAACGGCTTCTTCCAAAAATACTCGCCGCGACGAGCCGCTGCCGCCGGGCTTAAACGCAGGCCGCGTTATCAGCAAGCGTTACTCGTTGAAGGACGCGCAGGGACGCCCGATTGAGGAATGGCCGGATATTGTGCGTCGCGTCGTCGGACACGTCAGCCTCGCCGAAACAGATGCGCAGAAGCGCGACGATTTCTACACGGCGATGACAGACGTGATGCTCAAGCGCGAATTCGTGCCGAACACGCCGTGCCTCGTCAATGCGGGCAAGCCGAACGGCCAACTCGCCGCCTGCTTCGTGCTCGACGTGCCGGATTCGATTGCGGGGATTATGAAGACCGCGACGGATGCCGCGATTATTCATCAAACAGGCGGCGGCACGGGCTTTACTTTTGAAAAGCTGCGTCCATCGGGCGCGATGGTGCGCTCGACTTACGGCGTCGCTTCCGGCCCCGTGTCGTTTATGAACATCTTCAATACGACCACCGACACGGTCAAGCAGGGCGGCGTCCGGCGCGGGGCCAATATGGGCATAATGTCCGTTACGCACCCGGATTTGCTGATCTTTATTCACGCGAAAAACGATCAGCATTCGCTTAACAACTTTAATATCTCCGTCACTGTAACGGATAAATTTTTGGAAGCGGTGGAGCGCGGCGAGTGGTTTCAATTGGAGTTTGACAAGCAGCCATGGACTGATCCGATTCACGATCCGCTGTCGGGCAAAGACTACGCGGTGTTTCGCCGCGCGGATAATTCAACCGTCACATTCCGCGACAAAGCCGTATTCGACGCAACGGATTTTTCAGAACTGACGCGTGAGGAACCGCCGCGTTCCGGCATGGTCTATGCGCCGGACATCTGGAATCGCATTGTGGCGAGCGCGCATCGCTACGCCGAGCCGGGCGTCATCTTCATCGACGAAATCAATCGCCACAACCACATGATGAATTCGATGGGGCCGATTTATGCGACAAATCCTTGTGCCGAGCAAGCGTTGCATTTTAACAACAGTTGCAACCTAGGTTCGATTGATCTTAATAAGTTTTACGACGCGGAGACGCGCATCGATTGGGAACGCCTGCGCGGGACGGTGCATCTGTGCGTGCAGTTCTTGGATAATGTGATTGACACATGCGCTTGGCCGCTGCCGGAAATTGACAGCGTCGTGAAGCGCACGCGTCCCGTCGGGTTGGGCATTATGGGTTTCGCAGATTTGTGCATCAATCACAAAATCTCTTACGGCTCGACGGCTTCGATGGATTTGATGGACGAAGCGATGTCGTTTATTCGCAGGGAAGCGTGGACTGAAAGCTTGCGGCTCGGCGCGGAAAAAGGCGCGTTCCCGGAATTAGAACCGAACAAAGATTCTTATGCGGATTTCATCTACAACGAAATCGGTATCTCGCGGGATGTGCCGCTGACTTTGCGCAATTACGAAGTGACGACGATTGCGCCGACCGGAACCATTTCACTCGTCGCGGAAACTTCATCGGGCGTCGAACCGAATTTCTCTTGGGCGTATGTCCGCGAAGACACGCTCGGCAAACGCACGTATGTTCATACGCTCGCCGCCGAAACGCTCGGCATGGAAGTCGATCAAACGGATCAAGACTCAATTGACCGCGCGGCGGCGCACGTCGTCGAACATGAAAAGGATTTGCCGGAATATTTCATTTCCGCGATGTCCATCAGCGCGCACCAGCATGTGCATGTCTTGGCCTCCGCGCAGCGCCACGTCGATAACGGCGTTTCCAAAACATGCAACGGCGCTTCAGACGACACGCTCGAATCAGTTGATGAGCTTTATCGTCTGGCGCGGCAACTCGGCTGCAAGGCCGTTAGTTATTACCGCGACGGCTCGCGCGATTCCCAAGTGCTGACTTCGATGAAGGCGGAAGAAAAAGGCGAAACCGCGTGCAATCCTGAAGCCGCCGATATGCAAATCGTAGAGGCAAAGGAAACCGCAACTATAACTGCGACTCCCGCTCCGACTGCAAACGCCGTAAGCGCACGAAGCGCGAAGACGATGGCGGCGGCGCGCGTCGAACGCCCGCGCGAGTTGCGCGGCGCGACTTGGCAGATACCTTTCGACGGGCAGAATTTGTACGTGACGGTCAATCATGACGGCCACGTTGTGCAGGAAGTGTTTGCGACGGGGCCTATTTCGGGCGGCGTCGGGCTGCTCGCCTCGAAGATGCTGCGCGGCGGTTTTGACGCGGCGGAAGTCGCGCACAGCTTGAACAAAGTAACAGGCACGCACTCGGTTTGGTTCAACGAACGCTTGTTGACTTCGCCGGAGCAGGCCGTCGCGGAATGCGTGATGCTGACGAGTCGCCGTCTGGCGGGTGAGCCTGACTCGGCGCGCGCCGCCGCCGGTGTCATAGACAAATCGCCGCTTGCAGCGACGAGTTCAAGCGCTGGCAGGATGAACAACTTAATCACGACATGCCCGGAATGTCGCGGTCAGTTGGAGCACGCAAGCGGCTGCGATTTCTGTCGTGATTGCGGCTACTCGAAGTGCAAATAAGCTGCGTTAGTCACTCAATGATGTACCTGTTTCTCACAAAAGGATAAAGCGATGGCTCATGAAGTACGTGTCAAAATCGATACCGCAGTAGTCGGAAACAAAGACTTAGAAATTATAGTGAAGACCGACGAGGGTAAACTTGGGAAACTACTAATCAGCAGGGGCAACGTAGAATGGTTACCCAAAGGCAACTCTGTCAACAAGAGGCGCTTGTCGTGGGCAAAGTTCGCAGAGTTCATGGAAGAATATGGCAAGCCTGCAAAGGCTTAGTAACTGCACGGCTAAAAATTCCGTAGCCTTAACGACACGCCCGTATCAACGCTTCGCGTGAGATGCGGGCGGTTCGCTGTTTACGCGCCGTAGAAAATTCGCGCGCAGCTTTGCATGAGATATTCCGGCGCACAATGTCGCTGCATTATTAGATGTCCGCACCACAACTCAGGCCAACTGCGCCGCCTTCGGGATCAACGCCGCCGACACGCCGCAGCTCTTTCGCGGCGCTCAGGCATCGTGACTTTCGACTGCTGTGGGTTGGACAGTTCATCTCGATCACGGGTTCGCAGATGCAGCTTTTGGCGATCAATTGGCATGTTTACCTGTTGACGAAATCGGCGTTTGCGCTCGGCCTCGTCGGGCTTGTGCGCGTCGTGCCGATTATTTTGTGTTCGCTGTTGGGCGGTGTCGTGGCGGATGCGGTTGACCGTAGGCGTTTGATTGTGGCGACGCAAATTGTCATGCTTGCGAGCGCCGCGATTTTAGCAATCGTGACTGCGTCCGGGTTAAAAAGCGTGTGGCCGATTTATGCGTTGACGGCAATTTCTTCGGCGGCGGTGGCGTTCGATAATCCGGCGCGGCAGTCGCTTTTGCCGACGCTTGTTCCAGCGAAGGATTTTCCGAACGCGGTGAGCCTCGGCCTCGTCGCGTTTCAAGTGGCGACGGTCACGGGGCCTGCGCTCGCCGGACTGCTGCTCGGCTTTTACAGTCCGGCGATTATTTACGCTGCAAACGCCGCGTCGTTTCTCGCTGTGATCGTTGCCGTGCTGTTGATACGCGCGGGCAGGCGTTCCGAAAAAGAAAATGCGGAAGCTTCTAAAATCAGCTTTGAGGCGCTCGGCGAGGGACTGCGATTTGTGTGGCGCACGCCGATCATTGTCCAGACGATGACGCTCGATTTCATCGCCACGTTTTTTGCTTCGGCGACGGCGCTGTTGCCGATCTTCGCCGATAGGATTTTGCACGTCGGCGCGCGCGGCTTAGGGATTCTCGCGGCGTCACCGGCGGCAGGCGCTGTCGTTGCGGGACTTATAATGGCGCGTCTGGGAAGCGCTGCGATGCGCAAGCCGGGCGCGGTAATCATCGGCTCGATTGCCGTGTACGGCGCGGCGACGATTGCCTTCGGCTTTTCAAAATTATTCTGGCTATCACTTTTGATGCTGGCGCTAACGGGCGCGGCGGACACCGTTAGCACCGTGCTACGGCAAACGATTCGCCAGCTTGTGACGCCGGATAATTTGCGCGGGCGGATGACCTCAGTCAATATGATGTTTTTTATGGGCGGCCCGCAACTCGGCGAACTCGAAGCGGGTGCCGTCGCGTCCGTTTTCGGCGCGCAGCTTTCCGTGATAACGGGCGGCGTCGGCTGTCTCATCGCGGTTGCGCTGGCAACGTTCGGAGCAAAGCATTTGTTGAATTACAAAAGCGCGGCGATTGATACGGCGAAGCAGTAAACATTCGCGGCAACGGTTCGCAGGTGGTTCGCAGTCGCTTTATAAACGCTTCATGTTTTGTAAATCAAAGAGCGCGAATCTTTTTCTTGCGCGTGGCTCAAGGCAGCGTGTAATATTCGGTTCACAAGTTTTTGCAAATCTTTTAGACAAAAGAAAAATAAAATTCATGCCCGCAGAACGCGTCGCGCGCCCAGAATTGAAAGCGCCTGTTTTGAACTTAATCGGAAAAGCGTCGAAGGCGCACGCCAAAGGCGCGTTTACGATGCCGCTGGCAGAAGTGTTTGCGGCGCTCGGATTGACGCTCGATGAATCGGAGTGGGAAAAGCTGCGCGGGCGCGGCGATGTCAGCTTCGCGCCGCAGGATGATTCGGGCGGGCGTTTTTCCAACGACGGAGAGCGGCAAGAAATAGAAACAGGCGAAGGCTTGACGCTCGTCGTGCCGCAGCAACTTGCGGGCGACTACTCGACGGCTCCCGACGCGCTGACGTTGACGTTTGCGAAAGATGCGGCACTGCGCGGCTGCAAGCGCGTTTTCGTGCTGATTTGCGAAGACGTGGTTAAGGTCGAAGCGAGCGAGCATCGTTTGTACATAGATTTGCCGGGCGACAAGTACGATCTTTGTTTTGAATTTTGAGTTTTCCGGCGCGCCCTTCGCCGTGTCGCGTTGCCGTTATAAAGCAGGTGTTCGATGGACGAGCGTCGGCGCGAAGACCGCGTGCCATTATCGCTTGAGGTTCGTTGGGAAGCGCTTTCGGGCAGGCACGCTTCGGCGCGCATCAGCGATCTTAGCTTGAGCGGGTGTTACGTCGAAGCGCTCGCGCCGGTGACGATGGGCGAAAAAGTCCGCCTTGAAGTTCTCACGCCGACAAGCCGCTGGCTGATGCTGCGCGGTCAGATCGTTTATATACATCCGAATCTCGGCTTCGGCCTGTGCTTTGATGAATTAAGCGAGTTGGAATCTAAAGTGCTGGCGCAGATTGTCGAGTACGCGCGCGAAGAATAGCACGCATAATCGCATTTGCGCGCGGGCAAATTTGGAGTTTGCGATGTTCGATTCTTGAAAAAATACGGAGTGTCGATTGATGATATTGCCTTGGAAAAAAGAGAGTTCAGGCGCGGCGAATAAAGACGCCGCGAATGTAGAGAGCGCGCCACTTGCCATGCGGCAAACATCTTCCCGCAAGGACGAAGATAAAGGCGGGCTTGAAGAAGCGTTCGAGAAGGAACGCGACGATATGCGCGAACGTTTGCGCGGCGAATTAAAGCGCGAGCCAACGGAAAAAGAGTTGGACGAGTGGCTACAGCGGCACACGGAAGGCTATTGAAACCAATCGTCGTTCATCGCTGCCGTTGATTGAAAAGTAGCTTGTGTAAAAAGCCGCTTATGAAAAGCGGCTTGCATAAAAACAACGCGCCGGAATCCACATGATCCGGCGCGTTGTTGTGTCGATTGAAATCGGTGGATTAAAGCGGCGGCGTTAAAGAGTCGCTGCCGGAAATGGTGATCTGATTATCGACGTTGCGCACGCCGCGCACGCCGCGCACGAGCCTCTCCGCGCGATTCTTCAAATCCTTTGTGTCCACTGTGCCGGTGAGCGTCGCTCTTCCGCCGGAAACCGTCGCGGTAAGATTCGAGGTCGAAAGTTCGGACGCCTCGGAAAGCTTTTTGCTGACACTCGCCTGCACCGTTACATCGTCGGTCAGCGCGCTCGCTACCGGATTCCTCGTCGAAGGAGCTGAAGCTGTCGGGTCGGACGCCGTTGATGGCGCGGGCTGCGTGACGATGACCGGAGCGGCGGGCGCTGCGGCGGGCTGTTGAATAATCACGGGCGCTTGTTGCGGCGGTGCGGCCTGTTGAATGATGGTCGGCGGCGGCGCAGTCGGGGCGGTGGTCGCCGCTGTCGTGGTGGTCGTCGTCGTGCTCATGTTGGAATTGGTGTTGTCTGTTGGGCTGCTTCTCAAAAAGAGAAAGGCGAGGGTCGCCAGCGCCAGCGCGCCGATGACGAGCGCAGCCACCATGCCTGTTGACATGCCGCTTCGTTCGGGCGTGTGCGATGTCTCTGTTTGCGTTACTTCGCGCCGGGACGTAGGCGTTTCCACGACCACGCGGCTTTTTCGCTGCTGCTCTTCATCGTATGACATAAAAGTTGTTCTCCTGATTCGTGAACGAAAGGTGTTTTAATTTTGCGAGAATTAAGAAACGGTTGGTGATGTTCGGATTGTCGAAGCCGCAGAGAAAATCTTGCGAGGGCTTCTCTGCGGCTTCGACGGTTTGTCTGCTTAGTAGCGACGATGAGTGTAGTGGCGGCTCTTCTTTGTGTAGACGTAGGAACTGCCTGCGCCTGCTGCCGCGCCGATCAATCCGCCTTTTTTGCCGCCGATGGCTGAGCCGAGTCCCGCGCCTGCGAGCGTGCCGCCGCCGACGGTGGCGAGCCTGCGATTGCGCTGGCTGAAATGCCCGCGCGCCGCGCGACGGTTCACAGCATAAACGGTTCCGCCGCCCGCGCCGATGGCTGCGCCTTTTTTGCCGCCGATGAGCGCGCCGCCGAGCGCGCCGCCGCCGATAATCGCCGCCGTGCGTGATTTACGCCCGAAGCGCGAATGCCTGCGCCGATCCTGCGCGGAAGTTGACGATACAATCGTCGTCAGCAAAAGTGTTAAGCACAAAAATGACAAAACAAATTTCTTCATATCCTTCTCCTCTTGTTTATTTGAAACGATCCGATTGCGAAATTATAAAGGGAGAGATGCCAACCTCTGACAGCGCCGTTACAGCAAATCGTATTCCGCAAAAGCGGCGATGCTTCGAGGCTGTATGACAGTGTACAACGAATTGCATTGTTTTGGTTGTCTATTTCATCATTCAAGGTTTTATCGTAGTCCGCGCGCTTCCTATGGATGAGAAACGAAGCGTATTAAATCCATGCTGTCGCGTGGCGTTGTGGAATTAATTGATAATAGTTTGCGGGGAAGGATTTTGAGCGGGGACGGTCATTATTGCGGCTCCGGGCGAGAAGTTGTTGATGTAGATGCGCGCGGTAGTTTGATTTCTGCGTGTTTGCTCTCGCATAATCCCGATTATGACAACAGCGATTGTGCATCATCCTATTTTCAAAGAGCATGAAACAGGCGAAGGCCATCCCGAATGTCCCGAACGGTATACGCTGACGATAAAAGCGTTGCGCGGCGACGAAGAATTATGGCCGAAACTGCTTGAGCGCGAAGCGAATAAGATTGCGCGCGGGCATGTGCTGGCATGTCATACGCCGCAGCACTACAAACGAATCGAGCGGATGGTCAGCGAAGGCGGCGGCTATCTGGATGCGGACACGGTGGTTTCGCTGCGTTCCTTTGACGCGGCTTTGTATGCGGCGGGCGCGGCGTGCATGGCTGTCGATATGGTAATGCGCGGCGAAGCGCACAATGCCTTTGCGCTGGTGCGCCCGCCCGGACATCACGCGACGAGCGAGAACGCGATGGGCTTTTGTCTTTTCAATAATGTGGCGATTGCCGCGCGCTATGCGCAGAATGAATATAAGGAAATCGAGCGCGTCGCCATCGTCGATTGGGACGTTCATCACGGCAACGGCACGCAGGGAATTTTCTTCGACGACCCGGACGTTTTCTTTTTTTCGATGCACCAATATCCATGGTATCCGGGAACAGGCTCGCGCGGCGAAACGGGGCGCGGCAGAGGACTCGGCACGACCTTGAATGTGCCTGTGCGCGCGGAGACGAGCGCCGTCGAGCAGCGGCGTATGTTCGAGGCCGCGCTCGAAGAAATCGGCGCAAAATTTCGCCCGGACTTAATACTCATTTCCGCAGGCTTCGACGCGCACGAAAGCGATCCGTTGGGGCAGTTGAAATTGCAGGACAAGGATTTCGCGCAGATGACGGAAACAGTTAGGGAGTGGGCGAAGGATGCGTGCGGCGGGCGGCTCGTGTCCTGTCTTGAGGGCGGTTATAATCTGCAAACTTTGCCGGGAACCGTGAATGCGCATCTACGCGCGCTTCACGATTAGCGCTGCGCACAAACACAAATGCTGTACACGACATTGCGCCTTGCGATAAACTTCGCGGTCAAAGAAGTGGTCTGCTTATAAAAGGGAGAATAGAAGATGCCGGATCGTGAAATCACCTGTGCCGAATGCGGCAATGCTTTTCCATTCACAGAGCGCGAGCAGGAATACTACACAGAGCGCAATTTGAGCGAGCCGAAGCGCTGCAAGCCTTGCCGTGACGCGCGGCGTTCAAATTTCGGCAGCAGCAGCGGAGGCGGCGGGCAAAGAAATGCTGGCGGCGGCGGCGCGGAGCGTCCGCGCTTCGAGATAGTTTGCGATCAATGCGGCAAAACCGACAACGTGCCGTTTAAGCCTTCGGCGGGCAGGCCTGTGCTGTGCGGCGAATGCTTTGCCGCGAGCCGTGCCTAAAAACGACACACGCGAAACCTTTAACCTTCGTCGGAAACTCCAAGCCCGCCGCCTTCGTACATCCATTGCGAACGGCGGGCTTGAACGTGTCTGCCGCACAACTTTGCGCGGCAGCAAAACCTTTTTGCCGAGACTGATTTTCTAATTCTCTTCGAGCGCGGATTTCATTCAACATGGATACTGATACTCATACAGACGGCGCGCGGGCAAATGCGGCCTTGACGGGCGTGCGCCTTTGGCTGCGGCGCGCGATGCCGCGCGTGGCGATTGCGGCGGCTGTGCTGTTCGCCGCATGGCTTCTCTTCAGCCGCACGTTTCTCTTCGGCGAAAATTCGTTCGGCACGTTGCTGGAATTCATCACGACGCTCCTCGTCTTCATCACAGTCGTCTATTACGGCTTCAAAGTTTTTCGTTACCTGAAGCAGCGCTTGTTGTGGCGCGTGCGCAGGCGTTTGGCGATCACATATTTGTTCGTCGGACTGACGCCGATTGTGCTGCTTGCGATGGTGGGAATTCTCTCGGCGATGATCGGCGCGGGACAGGCGATGTCGCGCATCGTTGCCGTCAGCATGAGCGCGGGCGAGCGGCAAACACTGGCGAGCGCGCACGCTCTTTATGATGGCGCAAGCCGCTTGCCGCCGGACGCAGGCAATCGCGTCGTTCAAACATGGCTCGATGAGCGCGCGGCGCAACTGCAAACAATTTTGCCGGGAGCGCGCGTCGCTTTGTGGCGTGAAGCTAATAACAGCGGCGGCAATCAATCGCTTATCGGGCAAACTGCGCCCGCGCAATTCGTGAGCGCCGTCGGTGACAAGGACACGCGCGGCGAAGAAACGCGCGGCATTGATGGCGAAGCGATACCGCTCGGCGCGCCGCTTCCCGCATGGCTGCAAAACCGCGCAGAGTGGAGCGGCCTCTCCCTCGCTCCGCCCGCCACGGAATCATCCGGCTTTTATATTGCTCCGGCGATTCGAGCCGTTGTGCGCGGTAAAGCGAATGACCGCTTCTTTGCAGTGCTCGTGACAGTGCCGATCAGCCGCGCCTTCGTTCGACAACTTCAGGAAAGCACAGGGCTTCGTGTGCAGCCTGTTTTCGCGCGCCCGGGAACACGCGACTCGAATAAGCAGAATAGCGGAGTACAAGTAACGTCCGGTAAAGACGAAAGCGCGCGAATTTCAGCGAATTCCGATGCGGCGCAAAACACAAAGAAAAATTCTGTGACTGATCGCTTCGGTGAGCCTCTCGCCGTCTCCAACAGCTATGTTGCGGTGCTCCGCGCTACTTCATGGATTGATGGTGCGGGCAAAGAATTTATCGCTTACAGCTTTCCTGTTTCGCGGCAAATCGTCCGCGAACAATTTTGGTTGGGTGGTGGCTTCGGCTCCGTCCTGCGCGGGCTGCTGATCGTTCTCGCCTGTTTCTTTCTCGTGCTCGAACTCTTGGCAGTATTCACCGCCGCATGGATGACGCGCGCCGTGACAGGCACTGTGCATAAGCTTTACCGCGCCACCGAATTCATCAAGCGCGGAGATTTTTCGCATCGCGTCAAGGTGCGTTCGCGCGATCAATTAGGCGAACTCGCCGTCGCGTTCAACGATATGTCCGCGAACATCGAAACTTTGCTACAGCAGCGCGTCGCGCATGAACGCCTCGAACGCGAAGTGGAAATCGCGGCGGAAGTTCAGGCGCAGTTGTTTCCACGAAGCGCGCCGCGTCTCTTGAATGCGTTGATCGCTGGCGAATGTCGCGCGGCACGCGGCGTTGCGGGAGACTATTACGACTACATAGAAATCGCGCCGGGACTGATTGCTCTGGCGCTCGGCGACGTGTCCGGCAAAGGTATTTCGGCGTCGCTCGTGATGTCGAATTTGCAAGCCGCCTTGCGCGCGCAGACGACGATCATGGCGGAGCGTATGCGCATCGTCGAACTGGCTGTTGCCGCCACCGCCGCCGCTTCGGGCAGTAACAATGACGGTGAGCGCCACACGCTGCTCGCAGATGTGATTGGCGACGTGGACGATCAGCAGGCGGTTGCCGCCATTGTCGGAAGCGTCAACGAACAGCTTTGCCGGAGCACCGATTCCAATCGTTTCGCCACGCTCTTTTTTGCTTTTTACGATGACGAAACGCATCGACTGCGTTATACCAACGCGGGGCATAACGAACCGATTGTAGTGCGCGCGGACAAGTCTGTGGAGCGTTTGACGACGGGCGGGATGATGGTCGGCGCGTTCGATTTCGCGCGCTACGAAGAAGCGCCGCTCACGCTTACGAAGGGCGACATGCTGCTCGTTTTTTCCGACGGCATCAGCGAAGCGCAGAATGCGGAAGAAGAGGAATACGGCGAAGAACGACTCGCCCGCTTCGCCGTCGAACACAGCCATTTGTCAGCCGACGAAATGCGCCGCGCCATCTTTGAAGAAATCGACAAATGGTCTGGCGACATGGAGCGCGGCGACGATCAAACGCTGATGATTTTGAAAAGCAAGACTTAAGAAACTGCCGCGCAACTATAACGCTCGATCATAACGTCATGCCGTGATAATCGTTGCGCGCACGCCCATGAGTTCCGAGAAGTCCTTGGTGTAGACGGTTTCGACTTTGCGTAGTTGATTGATAAGCTCGACTAGCTCTGTGGTGGAAACGAAGCTGTCTTCGGTGTGTGCAATCGCCCATGTTTTGATGTGCAGCGCGGTTTGAAGGAGTTCCTCAATGCGCCGTAAATATTGATTTTTGGATTCGGTGGTGGCAACGGATCGGGCGGCGTTTCGGTCTTTTGCTTCGTGTTGCGCAACGATGCCTGTGCCTAACCATTCCCCTTGCCATTCGTCTGCCGCTTGAATGCCTGATGCGGCGACGTTGCGGGCGCGCGGCAATCGTAAAAACATCAAGTCTACGCTGTGCTGTCCGGCGATAAAGAGGCGCGCTTCCATTTGCGTGCTCGAACATCTTTGCGGATTGGCCGTCGTCGCGCGGCCTGTTTGCGTTTCCCACAAACGGCGAAAAACTTTTGAGAGCGGCTGCCGCAGCACGCGTGTTTCCGCGTCGAACGAATGCGCGTAGTCGCCGATCATCAGCCCTAGTGCAAGCGCTTGTATGCGCGCGGCATCGTTTGAAAGTTTTTCGATGTTTGCGCGGACATTGTCGAACCACCACGCGTCCGATTCGTTGAATTGTTTTCGCAAGCTTTCATTGCGCAGTTTGTAGCCCGGCATATACGCGTCTTCGAGCAGCGTTTCGACATCGGCAGCGGAAAGAGTTGCGTCGCCGTGCTGAATTCTCGCCGTTGTTTTAATCGCTGCGCACTCTGCCGGATCGTTCGCCGCGACGCGCACGCCCCAATGCTTGAGCGCCTCGCACAAATCTCCTTCGCACGCAAACGGAACCGCGATTGAGCGAAACTTCAAGCGGCGCAGCACGCTCAATTCAAAGGCCAGCCACCCGTTCGGTTTCTCGCCGGACGCTTCCTGATGCGCAAGCGAATAAAGTTTCGCGGACGGCGGTTGATCGAGTTCTTCAGCGACGCCGAAAATCAATAAAGAGCCTTGTGCGTTCGTTGTGATTTGTGTGTTCGTTGTGTTAGGCGTGTTCGTCGCGTCTATGTCGGATGTCTCTAAGCCATCTCCGTGCGGCGCGCTTGTTCGTTGTTCGTCGTTTGAACTGATGGACAAAAAGGCGCGCACGATTCGCGGATCGAATTCAATTCCGGCTCCCTTTGCGAGATGCGCGCGTGCTTCCGTGTGCGTGAGTGCGTGACGAAAAGGGCGCGCTTCTGTGAGCGAGGCGTAGGCATCCGCGACGCGTAGGATGCGCGCCATGAGCGGGATTTGATTTCTGCGCAAAGCATCCGGGTAGCCCGCGCCGTTCCAAGCTTCGTGATGCCAGCGCACGAGAAGCTGCGCGGCGCGGTCTGCTCCGGCGCGTGCCGCTTCCTGTTCGCCGATGACCGTGTGGCGCGCGAGGTCTTGCCGTTCTTCCGTGTCGAGAGCGTTCGCGCGTTTGATGTACTCGCGCCGCATCGCCGCTTCGCCCAGATCGTGCGCGAGCGCGGCGATGCGCAGAGAAAAACGATCATGCTCGCCGAAGGAAAAAAGGCGCGCTAATTGATCGGCAAATTTTGCGACGCGCGCGGCGTGCGGCTGCGCGTAAGCCTCGAATTCATCTGTTGCGGCGGCGAGCTGCTCGAAGGTATCCATTGCGGCGCGTTCATTCGCCGTCATCGTTGTGTAAATTGATGTCATGCTTCAAGTGAAAGTATTAGGCTGTGAAACTCAAAGGCGTTCCGCGCGGGCGCAAGAATAATTTGTCTTCAATCATCGCGCCATGTTTATTAAGAGTCGTTTATTATTAGCGCCGTCCATTATCTATTGCCGCAGGGTTGTTTTCGCGGCGGCGCGCACGGAGTTCAAAAGGCGGCGCGTGTTTTCGTTTCGCGGATCGAGCGCGAGCGCTTGTTCCAATTCAGTTTCGGCGCGGCGCTGCAATCCTATGCTGCGGTAGAACTCCGCGAGCATTACGCGGTAGGAAACGTTGCCTTTATCAAGCTCGACGGCGGCCTTTAATTCTGCTTCGGCGCGTGGGCGCGTTTGCGGATTGGCGGCGAGCGCTTGCCCGTATTGCGCGCGGTAACGCGGCTGCTGCGGTTCGATGCGCGCGGCCTCGCCGAAACGCGCCGTCGCCAGCACTTTATTGCCCTGCCGCTCTGCCGCTAATCCCTGTTGAAAATAATTTTCAGCTTGCGACATGTTGGAAGACAAAGGCGCGCCGCTCGAAGCCTGTCCCGCAGGGTTAAACGATGGCGGCGCGTTCTTCTTGGTTGCATCTTTTTCAGTGTGTGTGTGTGCGTTCGTGTTTTGATTATTACCGCCTGTGTTTTGTTGCACGGGCGAGGTTTGTTGCCCGAAGGATATTGTCGGCTTGAGCGCGGCGGTTGATTCCATGCTTAGTTTAAGATCGTATGTGGCGCGCGTGGTTTTGTTTCGGAGTATTTCGTAGGCTTGAGCGATGCGCGTGAAAATCGCTTCGATGCGCGTGTGCAGAGTTTTGTCCGCGTCGCTGTGAAAGCGATCAGGGTGATAGCGTCGCGCGTGCGCATGATAAGCGCGCTTTACTTCATCGGGCGTTGCGCGGCGGCTAATGCCGAGCACCGTGTAATAATCCGTCGCACGTTCGAGCCGCGCAAACATTTCGTCGAGCGCTCTTTGTTCGTCTTCTTCTGTTAATGGAACGGGTTTCGCCGTCGCATTGCTATCGCTCTTGCTTGTTGTTGGCGATGACACTGCGTTTGTTGCGGCAACAGCTGCGGCGGCGCTTTGTTTGGCGGCGGCGAGTTCGGTTTGCAGCGCGAGGCTGTGCGCGATTTCCTCCGGCGTAAACGCACGCGCGGGATTTTCGCGGCGCACGCAACCCGCGACTGCGAGCGCGTAAATGATGCGCAAGGATTCCGGTTCGGGAAGCCCGCTGATGGCGATGATTTCGTAAAGGCGCGTCGGCGCGTCGAGGCGCGAAAGCATAAAGGCTTCCGTCGGCAGATATTCGAGTTCGTCGAACGCGGCGGCGGGTTCCGGGAAAAGCATTTCGTTGGAATGTCTGAAACGTCCGGCGGCGAAACCTTCAGGCAAACGGCGCGCCGCTTCCAACAATAGTTCCCGCGAGTTTATGTTGAGGCGCATGTTTTCAACGAGGCGCGCGCGCGCCTCGAATCGCCACGCGCCGTTTGTCCCGAGCAGCAGCGGGCGCAACACATCTGCGGCTTGTCGTCTCAATAGCTTTTCGAGAGTCTCCGTGCTCAATACCTTCGCTTCGACGAGCGCCGCGCCGAGTTTGGCATCCGAAGCCAGCGCTTCGCCGGAGACCTGCGCGAGCTGCTGCTCCGTGACTCCGGCGCGGAGAGCGATTTCACGCAGGCGATGAGCGCGAAGATTCGACGCGGCGTAAACAATCTCGCCCGCTTCAAAATAAACAACCGCCTTGACGCGTTCTTGCTCAAGACGCAGCGCGCCGGAAATTTGCGCGTTGCCGATTTCATTTATAAGTTCGACGAGCGGATGCTCTGCAAGTTGACCGTTCATGCGAAGCCGATGTTTGGAAGAAGCCTTTTGCGCCGCCGTGCTGAATTTTTCGCGCTTACCCGATGCGTGCGCGCGACAAACATCATAACGCACAGGCACGCGTTTTTGCACTCGCCGTTTTTCCGAAAATAATCATGTTTGACATTTCCGCGAAGCGGGCTACACACTCTCGCAATCTATACCTGTCACAAAGCTTAAGCATAGAACACCGCGTTTCGTCATAAACGCAAGCGAAGGTTTTATACATGAATGAACACACCGGCGACCACGCGACTAAAATTGCAGACCATCAGCAGGCCAGCATACTTGAAAATCGTTTGAACGAATTCAACGAATTGACCGCAGAAATCGTCGATCTTTTTTACACGCAGACTTTTTCGCCCGATAGCATTCGCACCGCGCACGGCGTGTGCAAAGCCTTCTCCGATATTCTGCTGCGGCACTGGGAACTATGCTGCATCGTTATTTATTTGCGCGACGATGACGGGCGGCTGCGCGAAAGCGCCATCCACACAGACGAGCATCTCGACGAACAAAAGGCGCGTTCAATCGGACTGCTGTTTGCCGCCGCCGTCGAAGACGAAGACGAAGAACGCGAAGTGCAAGTGTGGATCGACGAACGAGAAAAACCTTCTGCCGATGAAAACACAGCTTTACATGTGTCTATGAAGGACGTGAATTTACGCGCCGGACTCGCCGTCCCGATTTACGGGCGCGGGCAGCTTGTCGGCGCGCTTGTCGCCATTACAGCTTACCCGGAGCGTTTGCGCGCGGCCTTGCACGGCTTGCGTTTTATCGCTGCGCCGATTGTCATCGCCGTCGGCAACGCGCGCCGCGCGACAGCGATGCGCGAACAGCACAGGCGCATCGAACATCTTCTGGAAGAATTGCAAAAGCGTAGCGGCGCGCTCGAAGAAGCCAATCGTGAATTACAGCGGGTCGCGCATTACCGTTCGCTTTTTCTCGCGCGCATGTCACACGAACTGCGCACGCCTTTGACATCTATCTTAGGCTTCACCGAAATCATGCTCGATCAGGAAAAATTGACGAAGGCGCAGCACCGCTTCTGCGAAAAAATTCAGGGCTCCGGCCAACAGTTGCAAACGAGTCTCACGCAACTCGTCGATTTATCGAGACTCGAAGCAGGGCATACGGAGCTTTTCGTTCACGAATTTTCGTTGCGCGAAGCCCTGCGCGAATCGTGCGCGGCGACCTCGCGGCTGGCGCAAAAGCGCGGTGTGGATTTCGATTGCACGCCCGCTGCCGATCTTCCGCAGATTGTTTCCGACGAAGGCAAGCTGCGGCAAGTGCTCTACAATTTTTTCGCGTTTGCGATCAGCCGCAGCCCGGAAGGTGAGCGCGTCGTCGTGCAGGCGGAAAAACTACCGGCTTCAAACGGCAACGCCGCGCCGAATTTTCAAATTACGATTGAGGACGAAGGCGAGCGGCTCGAAAATATAGCGAGCATTTTCGAGCCGATTGATATGGACGCGCCGAGCGAAGATGCGACGAACATGAACGAACTCGGGCTTGTCATCGCGCGCCGCTTGATCGACGCGCTCGGCGGCACTGTCACGCTCGAAAGCAAGCTCGCGGGCGGCCTCAAAGTATCAATCGAATTGCCCGCCACGCCGCCGGAAATTTCCTAATCGCGCGCGCGCCGCCCTACATGCTATGATGCCCTGCGAACGAAGCCTGTGTCTGAAGCAAGCGGGCGATTGAAACCGGCGCTCGCTCGCATTTCGGCCTACCTATAAATCTATAAATAAAGTGCGTCGCGTGCTGTGTCGCTGCTCTCAAAATAATTTTTCAGTTCTCCGGCGCGAGTGCATTGCGATAGATTCGCGCTCGCTTTTCACGAAACATTTATCCTATGGATTCAACGACAAACAAAAACGAAACTGCCGCCGCGTCGCCGGAAATCACAGGCGCAGACGACGCGACTCGTGTCGATCATACGGCAAAACCGAACGCGAAAATTCGTTCGCGTAAAACTCCTGCGCGGCAACGCAACGGCACTCGATCCGCCACAGACCTTATCGAGCGCATCGCCGCAACCTTAGCGAGCGGCGATCTGGCGACGGATGTCGCGGCTATCGCAAATGAAGAAAACCTGCCTGCTGCGTCGCGCCGCGCCGTGACGGAGTTGACCTCTATGGCGCGCAACATGCGGCGCGCGATTAGTCGTTTGCAGCGCGCCGCAGACTCCGTCGATTCGTTTGCGCAAAGGGTGCTCGAAGGCGGGCGCGTGCTCTCGCTTTCCTTGAGCGACGAAGCCGCTTCCGTTGATGCCACAGTCAGTTCAATCGCAGAGATTTCCGCTTCGGCGCGTGCTGTCGCGGAAGCCGTCGGCGCGCTTGCCAATCTAGCGCAAACGACTTCTACTTCGTCGCTCGAAATGGCTGCCTCCATCGACGAAGTTTCGGCCAACGCCGACGCGCTCACCTCGTTCGTCGAGGAAACCGCTTCGTCCATCGAAGAAATGGATGCGTCCGTGCGCAGCGTCGCCGCCGCCACCGAATCCCTTGCCGCCGCGACAAACGAAACAGAGCGTTCGATGCGCGCGATAGACGATTCAACGCAGCGCGTCGGCATTGCCGTCGGTGAAACCGCTGTGCTCGCGGATGAAGTGCAACTTTCCGCAGAGCAAGGCTCCGGCGTTGTGTTGGAGACGGCTGAATCCATGCGCGCGACGCGGCGCGGCATCGAACAGGCCGCCGAAACCCTCGCGGCTCTCGGTGAACGCTCCGACCGCATCGGACAGATTACGCGCGTGATAGACGAAATCGCCGACCGCACGAATCTGCTTGCCTTGAACGCGCGCATTCTCGCAGCGCAGGCAGGGCAGCAGGGACGCGGGTTCGCCGTCGTCGCCGAAGAAATCAAGGAATTGTCGGAACGCACCGCGCGCTCAACGGATGAGATTGACGAACTGATAAAAGGCGTCCGCGAATCGGTTGGTGCTGCCACCACGCAAGCCGCGCAGAATCAGCAACTCGCCGACGACAGCGTGGCGCTCGCCGAACGCGCCGCCGTTTCCCTGAATGACATCAGCCGGAAAACGGGTTTGTCCGCGTCCGCGATACGACAGATTGCCGAGGCAGCCGCCACGCAGTCGCTCGAATCGCATCAAGTCACGGAGTTGATGGCACAGGTCAGGCGACGCGCGCAGGAAATCGAGCGCGCGACTTCCGAGCAGGCGAGCACTTCGACGCAAATCGGCGAGCGCGCCGTGCGCATGGCGGAGTTGACCGAACAAGTGCGGCGCGCGATGCAGGAACAGGCCGCCGCGTCGAAGCACATTGCGCACGCGATGGAGCAACTCACGGAAGTCGTCGAACAAATCGGCACGGCAGTCGGCGAGCAGCACAACGGCACGGAAGAAGTCTTGCGCGCCATCGAAGTCATCCGCGAAGCCGTCACGCACAACCAGAATTCCATTGTCCAGATCAACTACACAGCCGGATTGCTCGATCACGAAGCCGCTTCCTTGCGCGATTCCGTGAGCGGCTTTCGTTTGCCGCAACCCGTGCGCGGCGGACACATCGCTTACGGCGTGACGGACGATATTCCTTCGCTCGACGCGCTCGTGACCTCCACTGTCGCCAGCATTGATGTCTTGAGTCTGGTGCTGGAAGGACTTGTGTGTACGGGCGAAGGCGCGGAGGTTGCGCCCGCGCTCGCGGAACGCTGGGAGATTTCCGCCGACGGGCGCACTTATACTTTTCACTTGCGCGACGGCGTGCGCTTTCACAACGGGCGCTTGCTCGAAGCGGCGGATGTTCTTTACTCCGTGCGCCGCACCTTGCGCCACTCGCCGCCGGGCGCATGGATTTTTATGCACCTCGTCGGCGCGTCCGAATACGCCAGCGGCGAAACAGAGGAACTGCCGGGCGCGCGCTTCCTCGACAAGCGAACAATCGAATTAGAATTGACGCAGCCCTTCGCTTTGTTTCTGCCCGTGTTGTGCTTGCATCATGCGGCGATTGTGCCGCGCGAAGAAATCGAGCCGGACAATGGAGCGCGCTTTCAAACTCATCCAATCGGGACAGGCCCTTTTTGCCTGCGGTCATTTGATCGAGAGGCAGGCCGCATAGAGTTCGAGCGCTACGATGATTACAGAGAAACAGGCAAGCCTTATGTCGAGAGCGTCAGCGTGAATTTCGGCGAAGAAGGCGAAAAGCTTTTCGAGGATTTACGGCGCGGCGAACTTGCTTATCTGCGCGAAGAAATGGCGGAGCGCATCGCACAGGCGACGGGCGATCCCGAACTGCAATCATGCGTTGTCGCGGCTCCGCAACTGCACACGCAATTTCTTGTTTTCAACGCCGAACAAGCGCCGTTCAAGGACGTGCGCGTGCGCCGCGCGTTGGCGCACGCGATCAATAAACAGGAACTCGTCGAACAGGCTTACGGAAGCCTTGCGACCATCGCAGCAGGCTCGATTCCGCCCGGTCTAATCGGCTACGACGCAGCGTATCGCGGCCTCGAATACGACCCTGAACGAGCGCGCCGCTTGCTTGCCGAAGCTGGCTACGGTGCAACCCCGCTCGTGCTCGAACTGTGGCGCTCGTTTGCAGAACAGGCGATCAGCGCGACAGCCGGAGATGTGATGTGCGAGCAGCTTTCGCGCGTCGGCATTAAGTGTTCCATCCACGCGGCAAGCAAAACTGAATTGTTGGAGGCGATGACAGATGGGCGCGCCTCGCTCGCGGAAGTAAGCTGGTACGCGGACTATGCCGATTCGGATAATTTCACATACAGTTTATTTCATTCCGAGCATCGCAACTCGATTTTTAAGCGCGTCGCGCGCATCCCTGAAGTGGATGAATTGACGACGAGCGCACGCACGCTGATTAACCGCACGGATCGCGCGCAGGCTTACGCCAACATCCAAAAGCTGATTGCTGGAGAAGCCCTCTGCGTCTTTCTCACGCACCGCCGCGCCGCCGTCATACACCGCCCGGATGTCGAAGGCCTGCACGTACACCTGGTGCATCCGGTCGTGCGCCCGCAGGAGATTTGGCTGACAGGAAAAGCGAAAGGGTAGAGCAGCGAATAGAAATCAGGCAATCAATAGCTCGATAGCTCCGTAGTAAAAACAATCAGCTATGTTTTCAGTAGAAGAATACAAACTCGGTTTGCACTCGATTCGTAGGCGCATGAATCCAAAGCACTACGAGATGCTTCAAGCTCAATATGCCGCGCCTAATCGAACCGTCACTGCTCCGCAACTTGCAAAAGCTGTTGGTTATTCGTCTTTTAGTCCCGTAAATTTGCATTACGGCAAACTCGGACGATTGCTTTCAGATGAACTTGGAAGATCGCCGAAGCGAGATACTGACGGAGCGATATATTGGTTTCTTGTTTTGTCTTCTGGAGCGCACGGCAAAAGCGGTTACTTATGGACGATGCACCCTGAATTAGCAACGGCTCTGGAAGAACTTAGTATTGTCAGAAGCCACGAAACTTTTTTGCCCGAAGAACTCAATTCGGCGGAAGTCTTTGTCGAAGGCGCGGCTCGTAAAATCACAGTCAACGCTTACGAACGCAACGCAGAAGCGCGAAGCCGCTGCATTGCTTGTCACGGGACGCGATGTGTTGTTTGCAATTTTGATTTTGGTGCGTCTTATGGTGAGTTGCTCGAAGGTTACATTCATGTTCACCATTTACGGCAACTTTCTGACATTGGCGGTGAATATGAAGTTGACCCGATAGAAGATTTGCGTCCGGTTTGCCCTAATTGCCACGCTGTCATTCACAGACGCAAACCGCCGTTCTCAATTGACGAAGTGAAAGCGCTGTTGGCGCAGGCAGAAACGGGCTAAAGATAAACGTAACATTAAACTTTATCCCGTGCCGGTTATGGCGTTAGAAATCAGAAGCCAATAGACAGAAGGAATACAGAAAGTATGAATTATCTCTCGCCGAAACGCACCCGTTACGTTTCTTCATTGTCACTGATTACATTGTAATTTAAGTATTTAGATTTCTTTGAGTTGCCACTAGCTTCAGCTAGTGGATCAGATAAGCTGAATGTACCGGCTTTAGCCGAAATCCTTTGGCTAAAGCCATGTTCTTTCTTGATTTGTATCCTCCAGCTAAAGCTGGAGGCAATTAAAAAACTTAAATTACAGAATACTGATTCATCCGCACTGATTCACTGTTAATTATTCATCATTTCAACTCATGCCTTTCACGCGCTTTGATCGTTATGTTGATCGCCATGCGCGCTCGTTTACGGAGCGGCTGCAGGCTTTGTGCCGTATGCCTTCGGTGGCGGCGCGCGGGACTGGAATGCGCGCGATGTCGGAAGCCGTCGAGCAACTTTTGCAGCGCACGGGCGCAGGCACGCGTGTCTTTAAGATGGGTCACGGCGGCTATCCGATTATTTACGGCGAATGCGGCGCACATCATCGTTGCTTTATCGTTTACGGGCATTACGATGTGGCGCCCGTCGGACAATTAACGGATTGGTCTGCGGGGCCGTTCGCCGCCGAGGTCAAAGACGGCAAACTCTACGGGCGCGGCGCGGCGAACAGCAAAGGCAATCTGGTGGCGCGTCTCGCCGCCGTCGAAGCTTATCAAAAGACGTTCGGCAAGCTGCCCGTTTGCCTGCGCTTTATCATCGAAGGCGAAGAAGGCATCGGCAGTCCTAGCCTTTATCGCTTCACAAAAGAGCACGCGGATTTATTGTGCGTCGAAGGTTGCATCTGGGACGAAGGCGCGAAGGACACGCGCGAGCGTCCTGTTATTAGTTTAGGCTTCAAAGGCATTTTGTTTGTCGAGTTGCGCGTGACGGGCGCGCGCGCCGATTTGCATTCCAAGTGGGGAACGATTGTGCCTAATCCTGCGTGGCGGCTCGTGCAGGCGCTGGCGACGATAACTTCGCCGAAGGGCGTGATTACGATTGACGGCTTTTCGTCGCACATCGCGCCCGTTGCGGCGGAAGACGCGGACGCGCTGAAGCTTATCGAGTTGGACGAGGCAGGCCTCAAAAAAGAGTTTCGCATAGGTCATTGGGTGCGCGATATGAAAGGCCGCGCGCTCGTTAAGGAACATATCTTCGGCGCGACTTGCACGATCTGCGGCATACGCACAGGCCACACGGAAGCGGGGCCGAAAACAGTTTTGCCCGGCGCGGCGATGGCGCGGCTGGACTTTCATTTAGTGCCGGATTTAACGCCGGAGCTTGTCTTGAAACTGCTGCGCGCTCACTTAGACACGCGAAATTTTCAAGACATAGAAATCATCCAACTCGGCGCAGCGCCCGTCGCCAAAGCGAGCGCGCAAAGCACAGTCGCACGCGCTGCCATCGAATCCGCCGAAGCCGCTTATCATGTCGCGCCGCTTGTTTATCCACTCGATCCGGCGAGCGGGCCGGTTGGCGCGGTCTGCGGCATTACGAGTCCGCCCGTGCCTGTCGTGTCCTTCGGCGCAGGCTATGCCGCGTCCAATTCGCACGGCGCAGATGAAAACATACGCCTCGACGATTTTCTGCAAAGCATCAAATTCTTCGGGCGCATGATTCATCATCTAGGACAAACGGAAACACACGCGCCGACAAAAAGCGTTAAGGCTCACGCGCGCTTATCCGCCGACAATAAATCAGCCGACTAACGGGCTTGTCAATCCACATTGTTTTTGTATGATGAGAAAAACGCGCGCCGTCATTGTCATTTAACATTCAGCGTCAAAGAGGTATGAGAAGTTTTGTCGATTGCCAGCCAATCAATCAAGCATGAAATCGAAGCGTTGCGAAGGGAAGTCAGCCGCCACGAAGAGCTTTACTACGTTTTCGATAACCCGGAAATTTCCGATGTCGAATACGACGCGTTGCTCGCGCGGCTTCGTACACTTGAAGAAGCGCACCCGGAATATGCCGCCCCGGACAGCCCGACGCAGAGAGTCGGCGGGCGACCCGTCGAAGGCTTTACGGAATACGTGCATCGCCGCCCGATGCTGTCCCTCGAAAACAGTTACAACATAGAAGAGTTGCGCCGCTTCGACGAACGCTGCCGAAAATTAGCCGACGGGCGCAGCTTCGATTACGTCGCGGAACTTAAAATCGACGGCCTTTCAATTTCGCTGCATTATGAAGACGGTTTGCTTGTGCGCGGCGTGACACGCGGCGACGGGCGGCGCGGTGAAGATGTCACGCCGAACGTTCGCACGATTCGCGCGATTCCGTTGCGCTTAAAAACGGGCGATGCGGCATCGAATGAGCAGTTGCGCAATATGGAAGTGCGCGGCGAAGCGTATTTGCCGCGCAGCGAGTTCGAGCGCATCAACGCCGAACGCGAAGAAGAAGAATTGCCGCGCTTCGCCAATCCGCGCAACGCCGCTGCCGGAACCATCCGCCAACTCGATTCAAAAATCGTCGCCAAGAGACGCCTCGGCATGTTCGCTTACGATGTTCTCGCGGGCGAGCGCAAACCTTTTGCAAGTCACTGGGATGCTCTTAACGCGCTCGAACGAGCGGGCTTTCAAGTTAATCCGAACCGCGCATTATGCGCTTCGGTTGATGAAGTAATTCAGTATTGCGAACAGATGGAATTCAAGCGCGACGAACTCGGCTACGAGATCGATGGCGTCGTGGTGAAAATAAATTCCACAGCGCTTCAAGAAGAATTCGGCGCGACGACGAAAGCGCCGCGCTGGGCGATTGCGTATAAATATCCGGCGCGGCAAGCGACGACGCAGGTGCTTTCCATCGTCGTGCAGGTCGGGCGCACGGGCGCGCTCACGCCCGTCGCCAATCTCGAACCCGTTCAACTCGCAGGCACAATCGTTTCGCGCGCGACGCTCCACAACGCGGATGAAATCAAACGTCTAGGCATACGCACAGGCGATTTTGTGTTGATCGAAAAAAGCGGCGAAATTATTCCGAAGGTAATCAAGGTCGTCGAATCGAAACGCACCGGCGCGGAAAAACCTTTTCGTATGCCGAAGAAGTGTCCCGTGTGCGGCGGCCTCGTTTCAAGACCCGAAGGCGAAGTCGTCGCCCGCTGTGTCGCCGCCGATTGCCCCGCGCAATTGAAAGCGCGTCTCTTGCATTATGCGTCGCGCCGAGCAATGCGTATCGAAGGATTGGGCGAGGCTTTAGTGGAACAGCTTGTCGAGAAAAAAATGGTGCGCGATGTCGCGGATATTTACGCCTTGCGAATCGAAGATGTCGTTGCGCTCGAACGCAAGGCGGAAAAGTCTGCGGCGAATCTGATGCGTGAAATCGAAGCGAGCAAGACGCGCGATTTGCCGCACTTGATTTACGGTTTAGGCATTCGTCACGTCGGCGAAAGAACCGCCGGGATTCTCGCGCGCAATTTCAAATCGCTGCAAACTCTGGGCGCGGCGAGCGTCGAAGAAATGGACGCCGTGCATGAGATCGGTTTGACGGTTGCGCAGAGCGTGCGCGACTGGTTCGACGATGAAGGCAACCGAAATTTGTGCGAACGCTTGGGCGCGGCGGGCGTGCAAACAATGCTCGAAAGTAACAGTGCGGGCGCTGCGTCATCCGAAGAATTCGCGGGCAAGCAATTTGTGTTGACGGGACGCCTTGAAACGATGACGCGCGACGAAGCGCGTGTACTCATTGAATCACGCGGCGGGCGCGTGACCTCGACGGTCAGCAAGAAAACGGATTACGTCGTGGCGGGCGAAGAAGCCGGATCGAAACTCGACAAAGCGAACGCGCTCGGCCTGCGTGTGATTGACGAACCGGCGCTCAAAGCATTGTTTGCAGAATTTGGAACAGCCTAAGAAGTATCCGCCGCTCGTACTTGCCGCATCGCATAGGTTAGAACTAACATTTCCTATCGACAATCATTTCAACAATCGGAGTGGATAAAATTAAGTGGCTGAACAAACAAATGAACTCGAACTCGTGTACACGCTTTTTTGCGACGACGTGCGGCTTGAAGTCGGCAATAAGCTTTCGCTGATGGGCGTGTTTCAAAACATTATGGTGCAGCAGTTGCCGGTGTCGCTTATCAAATTCGCCGTCGTCAATCACTGGCAGGGAACGGGCGCGCATCTTTCCGAAGTGCGTATTTTATCGCCGGATCGCAGGCAGCCGATTGTCGTTTCGCAGCCGACGCGCTTCGAGATTGCAGCGGGCGGCTTCGCCGACAACATCAGCTTTTTCGTCAACGTCAGTTTTCCCGCCGCCGGACAATACTGGGTGCAAACCCTGATCGACTCTTCACTCTTTGACGAGCAGCCGCTGATCGTTGCCGACGCGCGCACGGCACAGACGACGACAGACACAAGTTCAGAAGCAATTAACTAAATAAGGAAGCGGCAATAGAAAAGTCTTTTGCGTTTTAGGAAAAAGAAAAGAGCGAGCCGTTTGATAGACTCGCTCTTTTCTAAGATGCGGATGAGTGGGATCGAACCACCACGATGTCACCATCACAGGCTTCTGAGACCTGCGCGTCTGCCAATTCCGCCACATCCGCAAACGATAATTGACGCGAGTGCGAATGATACGGACAGGAACGCGCGGGTGTCAAGCGCGCTTCATTGGAGCGTTACGGACGACCGAGTATGTCGCCAAGCACGCCACCGACGCGGCTCGATCCACGACGTGAAGAGCGGTTGTCGTAACCGTCTTGATACCCACGACGAAAGCCGTCCTGAAAGCTGCGTTCGTATGTCGTGCGATCACCGTATGAATCGCGGTAGCCGGTGCTCGCATCGCGGTATGTGTTTGAATCGCGGTAGTTGGAATTTCTGCCGGAAGCGCGGTCATTTTGTCCTAAACGATAGCCTTCACGGTAACCATTATCTACGGCAACACGGCGTACTTCTGTGCGGCTGTAAGAACCGTTGCGGTCACGATTGCGATCTCTGTCTCCATCACGATCACGGTCTCTGTCGCGGTCATCATTGCGGTCATCATCGCGGTCATCACGATCTCTGCGGTCACGGTCTGACCCGCGTCCATCGCGCCGCCCGTCGCGCGCATCGTGGCCGTTTACGAACACGTCTCTTTTGTCTCTTTTGTCTTTTTTGCCATGCCCGCGTCCCTGCATCGGGTCGGCGAATGAAACGACGGGCAATGCGATGGCGACGATCAGCGCCAGCATTGCCGCGCGCAATGTAAATGTTTTGTTCTCGAAATTAGTCATAATGTGCTCCCTTGTGAACGCTTGTTCGCGTTCGATGTATCGGATAATGTGATTCGACTCGAAAGGATTTTCAATCGGGGCAGCCTTGACGTTAGCAATCGACGCGCCACGCTTGCCGGAGCGCTAAACCGGGTATTTTGGCGGAAATAAGTGCCGATTGATTGCCGCGATGCCGTAGAAAGTATAGCCATGAACGCTATTCGTGCAGGCAGCCGCGAATAATTTTCAGGAACAACGGTGCAGATTTTGAGTCGAAGGCTTGCGGTTGCGGGCGCAACGGTGTGATTGTTATAGTTGCCGTTCGATACGTTGCGCCGAAAAAACAAATGACGGAAAACATGCCCGGCCAGAGCGAAAGTTTGTCCGCACGCCTGCAACTCATACGGCAGCGAATCGCGGCTTGTGCGCTGCGCAATCATCGCGCGCCGGAAGACATCACTTTAATCGCCGTTAGCAAAATGCACCCGCCGGAAATTGTGCAGCAGGCGATGAACGCGGGCGCAAGTGACTTCGGAGAAAACAGAGTTCAGGAAGCCGACGGTAAGATCGCGCAACTCGGCAACGGCGGCGCGCGCCCTCGCTGGCATTTGATCGGACATTTACAGGCCAACAAAGCGCGCCGCGCCGTAACGCTCTT
>JBPCOJ010000076.1:0-30723 GCA_051000345.1 Pyrinomonadaceae bacterium
GCGTATTGTCCCTGATCTTCGAGGACGCGGGCGAGTCCCGTGTGGGCTTCGGGTTGAAGGCCACGCGCTTCGCGGATCGAGCGGCGGAAGGCTGTAACGGCTCCCGCAGGATCGGCGTCTTCACGCAGAATGCGGCCTTCGACGGCGGAGGCTTCCGGGTAAACGGGGCGCGTGCGGCGCGCTGCGGCAATTTCTGCGAGCGCGGCGTTGTAATCGTTTAAGTCGAGCAAGACGCGCGCGAGGCCGACGCGTGCCGCAGGATGCGCGGGACGCAATCGAAGCGCGCGCTCGTAAGCTGCCTTCGCCGCTTGCTTGGATTCGTCGTCGCGTGCCTTCTCGCGCAGCGCTTCGGCTTCCTGAAAAGCGAGTTCGGCGGCGTCCGTCGTGCGCGTGAGCTTGATTGTGATGATGCCGCGTTGTGCTGGAAGCACGGGCAGCGTTCGTTCGCTGAAACCGGCGGCGCGCACGCGCAAGATATGGCGTCCGGGCAAGACTTTCGTGATGTCGAGTTTGCCGGATTGATCGCTCACACCGCGCCGCACTTCGTCGAGCCAGACGATGGCTTGCGGTTCTGTGCGGATGGTGATCGAGCGCGGCGAAACGTTTGTTGTCGAAGCCGGACGCGCACGCCGCTTTTGCGCGTGGGCAAGAAAAGTATTAGACGATGCAATAAGAAGCACGGCGAGCGCAAGCGAAGAAGCAGCGCGTGTGGCTGAAACGAAATTTATATTCATAGTCAAGTTCATTAAATTCTCTCGCACGAATCAAGCAATGCGTAAAGCGTGTCTAATTTAACTCCTCATCATCTTTGCCGCCTGTGCGACGCGGGCGCGTGAACTCGTTGGCGGGCTGCATCGCGGGTGCTGCGTTGTTGGGCGTGGAAGGCACGGCGCGCGTGCCGACTATGGGGCGAAACTGTCCGTTGTCGTCGTAGAGGCGTTCGTATTGCAATCGGTTGCGGACGACGCCCTGCACGTAGCCGCGTGTTTCTTTGAAGGGGATCGCTTCCGCCCATTCGTCTATTTCCAGAGGCAAGGTCGAGCGCCATTGCACGACGCGATTAGGGCCTGCGTTATAAGCGGCGGCAACGTATTCTATGCGCCCGAACTTATCGAGTTGATCGCGCATGTAAGCCGTGCCGAGTTGAATGTTAAGGCGCGGCTCAAAAAGTGATTCGGGCGTGATCGCGCGGTCTATGCCGTAACGTCTGGCGAGAATCGTCGCCGTCGGGATGAGCAGTTGCATCAGGCCGTAAGCGCTGGCGCTTGACCGCGCGCGTGGATCAAAGACGGTTTCCTGCCGTATGAGTCCGGCAACTTGATGCGGGTCTAGGCGGCGCAAGGTAGCTTGCTCTGTGATGATATTCCAGTAGTTGAGCGGATAAAAAACATCCCATTCGTCGCGCGTTAGTTCTTCGGGCTTCATCTGCGAATAGTCCGGATAGCTTTTCTTCAGCGCGTTCAAGGCTCCGACGTTATCGCCGCGCGTGCGAAGGATGCGTGCGATGGCGAGATTGATGCGCGGGCTATCGGGGGCGGCGGGCGAGACGTTGTTTAATTCATCGAGCGCGTAATCGTCGAAACCTATGTTCGAGAGTTGATCGGCTTTCGTGAGCCGTTCATTGGCTTCCGGCGGCGCGGATTCTTCGGCGACGGAAACTGTTTGCAGATTGGCGACGGCGCGGTTGATGTTCGGGTTTTGCGAAGAATTGTTTTGGGAAGACGCGCCGCCGCCCTTGTTGCTGTTGATCGTATCGAGGCGCTGTTTGGCGAGATAGCCGTACCAGTTGGCGTCATAGCGCGATTGCATTGCCTGATAAAGAGCGCGCGCTTCGGCGAGCTTTCCGGCGCGTTCCGAATCGCGCGCCGCCCAGTATCCCGCGCGCCCGCGATTGTCAGTATTTTTGTCTGCATACCCGGCGAGATGTTCCGTTAAGAGGCGCGACGATTCTTGATAATTTTTCGCTCCGTGCGCCGCCCACGCGAGTTCAAATTGCGCCTGCGCGACTTCGGCTCTGCCGGGATAGGCATCGACGGCGGCGCGGAAAAAATCGGATGCTTCGCTTGTGTTCTTCGCGCTGGCGGCAATCGTTCCGGTGTTGGTGAAGGCGCGCGGCGTCCAAGAGCTTTGCGGAAACGCGCGGCGTAGTTCATTGAGCGAGGCGCGTGCGGCGTCCCACTGGCGCGCGTTCGCGTAGGCTTGCGCGAGATAGTAGAGAGCCTGCGCGCGCAATTCGCCCGCGCTCGTTGGAACGCTGTTGAGGGCAGCGGCGGCATCGGCGTATCGTTTGGCGTTCGTGGCAGCGATGCCGCGACGAAGTTGCGCTTGCGGTGTGGCGGCGCTCGGAAAACGTGCGAAGGCTTCGGCGTAGGCGTTGGCGGCTTCCGCGTAGCGTTTGGCGTCGAAGAGTTTGCTTGCGCGCGTCGCGGCTTCCTCGGCGTTTGCGGGCGCGAGCGTGGAATTGAAGCGCGTGATTGCGCCCGCCGCTTCGTTGCTTTCAAGTGATGCGGGCGCGTAGAAATAAATGCGACGGTAGGCCGCAAGCGCGTGCGCAGTATCGGAAGCTTGCGCGTAAGCCTTCGCCGTGAGAAGCAGCGCGGCGGCGTTGTTTGTTTCCGCAAGGCTTTTGAGAAACAAAGGCACGGCGGCGGCTTGGTTTTCCTGCATCAGCAATTCGGCGTCGCGTAGTTGCGCAGTTGCGACGCGAAGCGATGCCGGGTAATCGCGCGCGAGTTGTTCGTAGGCGGCGCGTGCTTCCGTGCGGCGCGAGAGTTGTTCGAGGGCGCGGGCGCGCAGCAGTAATGCGTAATCGCCGAGCGCGGTTTGCGTGCGGATCGTGTTTGAATCGAGCAATGCGGCGGCGCTCGTCGCATCGTTGGCTTTGAGTTTGATTTGTGCGCGTAGAAGGCGCGCGAGTCCGGCGGCTTTCGAGTCGGGGTATTCGGCTTCGATGCGCGTCAATGTATCTTCGTTCGGAAGCACGCCGCCGCGCGTGAGTGAACGTAAACGGGCGAGCGTTTCTGCTTCGCCCGCTTGCATTTGCGATTGGCGCAGCGTGCGGCAACTGGCGCTCATAAACGGCGCGATTGACATTCCCGCCGCGACGAAGATACTGACGACGATGAGCGCGAGGCGATGCTTGCGTAAATTGATGCTCAAGAGAATTACATGCTCCTTCTATGAAAGCGATTTCGGGAGATGAAATAAAAAGTCAGCAAAGTTTCGGCGGCGCGCTTCGCGTACAGGCGGGAAGAAAAGCGCTTCGACGAAAAGAAATTTGCGCTCGGATTGAAAGATTTACAAGCGGCTTGCGAACGAGGCTTGGATGCTCGCGTAGACGAATGGCGTTTGCCGCATGACGATTGCATTGCTTCTGCGCATCGAACTTGCGCGTTGCGCCTGCGCCTCGCGTTTCAGATAAAAACGAACGCCGGTAGCTGCCGTGTATAACGAACGACAGCACCGGCGTTTCGCTTTCCGGTTGTTTGCCTTAAGCGGAAACAGTTGCGCCGGGATAGCCGTCGCCGAGTTTCGCTTCGTCTCCTTCGGCGAGCGTATCGACGAGTTCCTGATGAAAATAATCGTAGCGCGCGGCGACGGGCGGCTGTATGCGTTTGTCGTACATGTCGCGTGAGCGGTCTATGTCTTCGCGCAGCCGTCCGTAGATGTCGCTTGCGTCGCGCCCCTCACGCACCTTCTGTTCGTTGTAAAGTTTGATTTCGGAAACGAGCAGGCGCGCAAAGCGGCGCGCGGCGTTGTGCAGCGGGCGTTCTTCGTCGCTTACTTCGACGGGGAAATCCGCGTCCTTGCCGCTGCCGTAGCGTCGGCTGGTGGCGAGCGGCGAAGCGGCGGACGAAGCGGGAGCCGGAACGGGCGCATCGATCTGCGAAGCGGATTGCGGCGCGGCTGCGTCATGGGATGGTGGCGCGCTTTGGTATGTTTGCGAATCGAAGCCTGCTGGCACGGCTTCCTCTGCTGTCGGCGGCGGCGCGACGCTGGCGGGCGAAGCAGTCGCTTCGTCAAACTGCGGCGCGGTTGTCGGCGCTTCATTCGATGTCGGCGCGTTGAGGTCTGTTGTTTGTCCGCCTGTGGGAATGAATGGCTTGGCGGCGGTTGCAGATTTGACGAAGGGGGTTGGTTCGTATCGCGCGGGACGCTCGACGGGCGCGGAGCGCGTCACGGCAAGTAGTTCGACGGCCATGCCTGCGACGCGCACAAGCGTTTCGATGGCTTCAAGGTTAATTGCGTCGGCGTCTAATTGGGCGCTGTCGGCGTAAAGCACGGCGACGGTTTTATCGCGGACGACGAGCGGCACGGCGACAAGGCGCGGCGGCGGTTCGCTGCCGAGCTTGTCTAACAGCAAGTTGTCTTCGGTGTACGCGCCCGGCAAGACGCTGGCGGTGGCGCGCGATTCGTAAACGCCTTTGACGGGAGTATCGGCGGTGAGCGGCAAAATGATGTTGCGCACGGCGTCGTCGCCGATGGAGCCTTCAAGCCCGCGCGCGCGCCAGCCGACAGCCTGATCGTTTTTGATTAAAAAGAAGATGACGCGCGGAGCGTAGGCGGCGGCGCGATTAACGAGCGTGCCGAGAATTTCCGCCTGCGAGCGCTGGTTGTCGATGTCGTCGATGGCTGATTTGAGAATCGCCATGTCGCTCGAAGCCTTGGCGTGCGTGGATTCTTGGGCGACTTCTTCGATGCCCGCTTCGTGCGCGGCGCGCAAATGTTCGGCGACGGCGACGGCGACACTTGTATCCGATTGCGTCTCGCTTTTTGAACGCTCGAGCAAGCGCGTGAAGGTTTCGTTGAACTGACTTTGAAGGCGTGCAATCTCTTCTTGCAAGCCGTTCAGACGTGAATCGACGTAGCCGTCAATGCGCGCGCGTAAACTTTTTTCCAGTTCTTCGCTGGCCACAGGTTTGTTGTCCTTTCGCTCTTCGTGCGGCGCGCGTCTCAACGGTTCGCGCCGTCATTTTCTATTATGGAATCAATTGTGAAATCTTCTGTGAAAAAGGCGTTCGATGCGTTGCCGGAAGATGCGCGCGCCTTATTTGGCGGCGCGCGGCTTCGCGCCGGATTATGAACGGGCGCGCGGAAGAGTGTCAAGCAACTCTTTAACTTGGTGGTGGGTCAGTTTGAAACTTGATTCAAGAAATCAAATAGAACGATGGTTCAGCCTCTATCTTCTGATTCTCTAATTCTGGTTAAATGGACAGCGAGTTTGAAAAGGAATACATAAAAACCGTAGTTACTTAACGAAAACAACCGCAAGCTGATTACACTTTCCGGTGACAGGTAACCGACATCACAACTGTTTAGATTATCAAGCAGCACAACACAATCTTCTGGCAAGCTTCCGCCTTTTGGTAAGAAGAATATGCTGGTAATCCATTGCTTGCGGATTTCTTTTATGTGCGTGTCTATGCGGCTTTCCGGTATTGAATTTCGTCTAAGCAGAGTTATGTAATTTGATAATTTAACAATTGGACAGTATGCAATTTTAGGGGAAAGCAGGCGGGCGTTAGAGAAACTTGTATCGCAGGTGTTAGAGATAACCATTGCCGGACCCTTTCTGATCGTAGTATCCGGCAACTTAATTATCAATACTTCTTTAAGACCGTCACCCTGAAAAACATCGCCCTTGCTTGCCAGCACCTCTGTGTATAGTCTCTTGAGGTTTTCAGGAAAATCTTTAATGTCGTTGAAAAGGTTGGCCTGCGCGTCGGGAGAGAGGTATTTCGGCAGATATTGCTTAAAATCCTCAAAATGGCTCATACATTTCCCAGAACTGCTCGCTAGTTATCCTCGCAATATCCGCATCTACATCCTTTGTGTTTTCAAGCAGATTTGCAGCAAAGGTTTGGATAATTTGCATTTGCTGCTGTTCCTCTGAAAGGGGGTCAGCCAACCTGTAATACTGATTACCAACATTTGTATATGCCCTATTGTAGCCACTCTCTTGCTGATGGACGGTGTAGTTTGCTGCGGGTAACAGCGTTACCGCCAAAAGGGGCAGGACACGCAGCAATCCTGTTGTTTGTTGCGGAAGATTTCCACCAGTCCAAATTAGTTCCATGATCGTGTCTCCATTTAGTAAACCGGATTCAGTGTGTCTAAGAACTCAGGTTTCAATAAATTGAAAAACAAATCCTTTTGAGTATGATGCCCCTGTTCTAAAAGCGCGTCTACTTCCTGAAAGAATTGTTCACTGGTCTGCCCGCCCACCGCAGTGTTAGACATATCTATATCAATTATCGAACCCACTCTGGCGGGTGCGTTAGCCGCCTCAACAGTCATATTATTTCCTACCTGTAAATGACAATCGAAATTATCTCTCTTGAGTAAAGTGCGAACAAAAGTCTGTTCTGTAACAGCGTTCTCACCATACATAGATAATTGAACGTTAATGTTCTTGAAAATATCACCTTCAAAAAAATCAATGTATCTTATGCCAACCCTAGAAATCCTACTAATGAAGTTCAATGTATTTATCTTGCTAAACACCATATAAATCTCTGACTTGTAGGCGTTCCATCCTGAATATTCTTTGCCTAGCACCACTGAAAGAACTTTAGGACCAATTTGGAGAGAGTAATTATCTCTATGCAAACGATGGTGTGGTTGAAAAATCAGATTAGGGTCTTGAGTACGAATAAATTCAGGTATCTGGAGTATGGGTAATTGTTCTACTTTAGGATAAGAACTATTCAGCGCATTATAAACTACACCAAAAATCGCTTCAGGAGGCAATACGGATTCAAAGCGAATCTCTACAACCACTTGTTCAATAGGACATGGAGTTATCTTTTTTGGTAATTGCATGTAAGAACCATCAGCCAGAAAAAGTTTATCATAGTTTCAATAAAGTGCATCTGAGCCAAGACCACTATACATGATGAGAAATCAGGGATACCCTAAAACGAGCGAGAGTTTACCTGATACTAAGCTCGACTTTATCCAATTAAGCGGCATAGCACAGCGTGTCTGTTAAGCGTTCTATGAATGCACGCGGTATTTTTATCATCTCCACTTCGGTTTTTGATGTCTGAAAATGCTGAGATGCCCATAAATAACGCCTGACTGCCGCTATCGCATCAGAGAATGTGGCAACTTCCTTTTCGTACCAAGCTGCGCTTCTTGTCGTGAGCCTCTTCTCTTTAGCCAACTCTTGCGCAAGCATCGTCACTATCGAATACATTCCCAAAAGAGATGGCGTGGTTCTCATGATCGCTTTGTCTGACCATTGCCTTTGCGTTTCAATTCCAAGATGACGACGCGCTTCTTCAAAAGTCACTTCGAGCTGCCATCGCTTGGTAAACCATTTGATAATTTGTTGCGACTCTGCCTCCAGCTTAGTGCAGAGCAAAGCTTGGGCGTCAAACTTACCCTGTGGGTCACGAATCAACACCCATCGAATTGGGACTGCCTCTTTACCTGTGTGATACCAAACACAAGTTCCACTTGTGATTTCCACCTCGCGCTCACCACACCCATACCATTCTTTAATTGAAACTTTCTCCCATTTGGTTTTGGAACTCTGGGCCGCTTGTTGCAATGTCGCAAGACGTTTCCCTTTCTTGCGCGGTCGCCCAAGTTGTCCCTTCTTTCTCTGAGGCGCAGGCTCATACAATGCCGCGTCCAGTCTTAACCTTGTGACAACTGTGACCTTCTCTTTGACAGCCGAAAGCAGCTCCAGCGCAGCAAAACTACTGTCGGCCACGACTACTATCTTGCGCCCCACTAGCCAACGGGCTATCAACAAAAGCGATTGTCTTGCTCGATCCGTCAGTTTCCGATGCCGAACGCCACGCTCTTCATCGTATCTTTCGGATGGACAGAGAACACTGAGAAACGGCAACGCCCAAACCTTTTGAGCAAACGGAACCTTCACCAACAGCATGAAACAGAGCCAACGTAAACCACTCGCTTTCACAAAATGAGAATGTGATGAACGCACCGGGTCGAGATTATTCCCTTTGGCCTTGATCTTCTCACCTCGCCGACGTTCTATCGTGTCGTCCATCCCAATCAGAATCACTCCATAAGGAATAAATACTTTGACGAGAAGTCCCAGCAAGATACGAGCCGCCTCTAATGAACTCCACTCATCACGATTCAAGACACGATGATAGTTTTGAAAGTTCTGCTCATCGGACTTGCCCATTACACGCAAAGCCGAAGCCACGGTGCGTGACGCAGGTGAAAGAATAGCTCCTTGAATCAGAACTTGAACATGACGAAAAACAGGCTTGGTAAAGAGCGGAGCAAATGCTATAACGATGCTCAACAACTCGCAGGGCATGGTAAGTCTCCTGTGACTCTTTCTTGGTCGAAATCAGTCAATCAACTTACTGCCCTGCGTTCTCTTTTTCAAAGATCAAAATGGATAAAGTCGAGCTTAAGGCAATGATTTATTAACCTTATTGCTTATATCAAGCTTTGCCCGTAATCGCAGTATTCGACGATGGGGCATTTTTCGCAAAGCGGATCGCGCGGGCGACAGAGCGTGCGTCCGTGACGCACTAAATTAACGTGCAGCGAATAAAATTTTCCGCGCGGCACGACGGCGTCCATGATTTGATGCGCGCGTGCGTCCGTGCATTTTTGCGGGATCAGACCGACGCGCCGTAGTATGCGAAAGATATGCGTGTCGAGCGGAAACACATCCTTGCGGCAAGCGAAAAGAAGAGTGCAGGCGATTGTTTTAGGGCCGATGCCGCGAAATTGCGAGAGATAGGCGGCGGCTTCCTGAGCGGCGAAGTCGTGCAGAAAATTCAGTTCGAGCGTGCCGTGTTCATCTTTAAGCTGGCGCAGCACTCCTTTAATGACGGCGGCCTTTTGATTCGCCAACCCGCCCGCGCGAATCGTGTCCGCGATGGTTTCGGTGCGCGCGCGCAAGGCTTTATCCCACGTCGGGAAACGTTTCTTGAGCGCGGCGAAAGTACGATGGCTGTTCGTATCGCTCGTCGCCTGCGACAAAATAATCGCAATCAGCATGTCGAGCGGGTCGGACGCGCGCTCGTTGTGCGGCACGCCGTAAGCCCGCTCCAGATTCTGAATGATATAGCGAAGCGGCTTTTCTTCGATTGCGGGGCTGACATCGAGCTGTTCTATTTTATGTGGTGCGGGCTTGCTCATGGAATTATTTCGCGGCGGCTTTTCGCCACTCGTCCGCGGACGTCCAGCCTTCGGTTTCGGGTAATTGCAGTTGCCAATCTCGCCAGCCGTTGCGCGGCTTTCCGGTGACGGACTGTGACGCCGCCGAAAGCGAGTTGAAAGTTCCTTTGCGCGGAATCACGAGTTTACCTTTCAGAATTTTTCCTTGAAAGATTTTCCCCTGATGCCCGAAGCGGCACGAAGTCCCGTTCGGAACAGATGCGAGCGGGTTGCGCGTTTCGCTTTCAGCGGTGCGCTGTACGAAATACGCCGCGTCCGCTTCGTTGGGAGATGTGACTTTTATTCCTTCGAGAGACTGAAAGCGTTCGGTCTCGCGCGCCACAGTAATTCTTTCAACCAGAGTTTCCAAATGCGGCTTGAGCCATGAAGGGCTGTTGCCTTCGTAAAGATTGATCTGCCACTCGTAAAACGACGCTCCCTTTCTGCCGATGCGAACCGACTCGACGGCGGCGCATTGATAAAAAAAGTTCACATTGCGGCGCAAGTATTTCTCCCACTCTTCAGGCTCTCCGGCCATCCATGATTTCGGGCGCGCGTAATCGGAAAACGGAGTTGCCGGACGCTTCAAGGCATCGTTCTTGTGAATGCGAAAATTAAGTTCGTTGATGCCCTTGAAGCTGTTGCAGATTTTGCAGAGGGTTTGCAAATTATCGAGGGGGTTATCCACACGATAATAAGCCGCCACGATGTGGTCTATCGTCAAACGCCTTTTACTCTTCTCGCCGCAGCACAAACAAACATGGCCGTCGCGCTTTTTGACTTGCGCCTTCACAGCCTCATCCGGTTCGCGCGGGGGGGTGGGGTTCGGGGTGTCATAATCTTGCTTGTCGTCGGGTGTGACGATGTCGCCGCCCTGTCGCTTGCGAGCCAAAGCGCGTCGCGTACAACCGTCGAAATGCGAAGTGAAAAAGTCGAAGTTCGGATATATCGTTCGCCAGTAACGATCCGTGCGGTGATACTCCTTCATCAGCGCCTGTTCTTCGGCATAACGATCAAGCTGCTCGCCGACGAATTTTTCGGCGATGGCGTCGAGATCATGCTGCTCTCGTTCCTTGAACAGAAAGAATTGCGGCGGCGCATTTTCGTTTTGCGCGAGATGCCGCATCAGCAAAAACAGATTCTTCGACGTATCGGATGCTTCACCCGTTTCCGCGTCGTTTGCGGCTTTGAAACAATTGCTTTGCCACTCCGCAATTTCCGTTCGGACATCGGCGTACTTGAGGCTTTCGGAAGCAAGCGAGGCTAAATCCTGCTTTTGCAGATGCGCGATGAATTGCCTGTAACACTCCTCTTCGTGCTCGAAAATCATTATCGGCTCGGACACGCTTTTGATGTCTTCGCTGTTTTCCACCACCGCCTGAAACTCCGCGATGTACCAACCGAGCGGCATCAACGATACGAACGATGCGGGATTGACGTTGACGCCGCTATGCATCTGGCGCGTGAGACGCCGCACGAGGTCAATCGAGATGAGTTGCAACGGCGGGCGCTCGTATCTCCTGATCTCCGATTCGTTCGCCTCGCCCGTCGCCAACGCGTCGTACTCCGCCCAGTTGATTTGCTGTTTCCAGCGGTCTGTAAACGCGACGATGTAAGCCTCTTCAGTGCCGCCGAACTTCGGCCCGCGCAAGGCGCGCCCGACCATCTGCGTTAAGAGAATTTGGCTTGTCGTCTGCCTCGTCAAAAACACAGTGTTCACGTCCGGCACGTCCGTTCCTTCCGTGAGCATCCGAATATTGATAAGCACATCCAATTCGTTTCGCCTGAATTTTTCCAAGACCTTCGCGTTATAACTTTTATCGCGCTTGTTGCGTTCGGCAACGCTCGTCGGTTCGCCGCCGACGTGCGAGTAAATCGAACCGGCGCGGACGCCCTTCTTTTCTAAAAACGCCTCTAACTGTTCGCATTGAGGCCAGCGGTCAGCGAACATAATCGTCTTTTTGTACTTCTCTTTATTCTGCGCGTAAATTTCCGCGATCCGCGCGTTGCGTTCCCGATTTTCAGCTAAAGCAGTGATAATCTCTTCCGGCAAATCTTGATAAGTATCAATCCATTTTTGATACTCGCGCTCGTCGAAGTCCGGCGTCACTTCAGTTGAATAAGAGTCGGGGATGGGCTTCGCCAGAATGCGCGCGACGATCAGTTTGCGCGCGCTCACTTGATAAATAACCTCTTGTGGAAACAGCTTTTTGAGCCAGCCTTGCTTGCGCTGATTGCCGTAGGTCGGTGTGGCCGTGAGTCCGAGCAAATACATACCCGGATGCGCTTCGCGTAATTCCATGATGAACTTTGCATAACTCGGCGCGGGCGAATGATGCGCTTCGTCGAAGACGACGCATAATTTGTCGCCCGCGTTTGCGAGAAACTTCATCAGCGCAGGATGGCGGCGCGAATGAGCATTAGTGACGGTTTGCAGCGTGGCGATAACAACATCATCGCCCGGCATTATGTCACGAACGGAAAAATGCTCCGGCGTGCCGGAAACGACGCGGGCGTTCAGGCGATTCTTCGGTTCGAGAATTGTACCCGTGCTGTCCTTGAAACTATCGAGCGCCTGCTCCAACAAATGATGCGTATGCGCCAGCCATAGAACTTTGTAACCTTGTGAGAGGACTTGCGCGCACAGAAACCTGACGGCAGTGAACGTCTTTCCGCCGCCCGTCGGCAACACGAGAATGCCGCCCGCATCCGGCGCGAGCGGTTTCTTGAACCACTCCTGCAAGCCCTGTAAGGCTTCGCTTTGATGCGCTTCGGGTTTCTTGCGAGAGGTGGATTGTCTGGCCTTGATAAGATCGTATTCGCGGTAGAAATCGCTCTTCGGCTCTTTGAGAATCATTGTGAGATGTTATCCTTCCGCTCTTGTTTTGGTGAAGAAAATGTCAAAGAAAACATGGATTATCTTTTAGAGTCGATGATGCGCCGTGTTTCAAAGATTGGCGGATGATGTCCCGTCCCCGCGTAAACATTTTACAGAATTACGCGGCAAGCACGCGCTCATAAAATTCTATGTACTGCGGAATGACTAAATCAGTATTGTAGCGTGCGAGGGATTGACGGCGCGCTCTTGCGCCCATCTCCCGCCGCAAATCTTTATCGAGGAGCAAGCGCGCGGCATCGTCGCTCATCTTTTCGACATCGCCCACCGCGCTCAAATATCCCGTCTCGCCATTCGTCACGACTTCCGGCACGCCGCCGACATGAGACGCGATGACAGGCACTTCGCACGCCAAGGCTTCGAGCGCGGCGAGGCCGAATGATTCCTGCTCGGACGGCAGCAGCAGCACGTCAGCCGCCGAAAGATAATCGACGATGCGCGCTTGCTTGCCGACAAAAGAACAATGTTCGTAGATGCCTAGACACCGCGCGCGATGTTCTGCAAGTGCGCGCTCGCTGCCGTCGCCGACCATCACAAGGCGCGTTTTGATTTTTCGTTCCAGCACGCGCGCGAGGATTTCCACGCAATCGACGGGACGTTTGACCGGGCGAAAGTTCGAGATGTGTACGAGCAGCGGTTCATCATCGGGCGCAAGCTCTGCGCGAAGTTCCGGCATGGGCAAGCGCTTGTATTCCGAAGCGGAAATAAAGTTCGGGATAACGGCGATGTCGTCGAACCCAAAAGTTTCGTGCGTCGCTTCCTTCAAATAATTAGAGATTGCCGTCACGCCGTTCGATTGCATAATGCCGTAACGCGTAATCGGCAGATAGGAACGATCTGCGCCGACGAGCGTAATGTCCGTGCCGTGCAAGGTTGTGATAACGGGCAGGCGGCGTCCCGGCAGCAAGGATTCTCTGGCGAGAATGGCGCTGATCGAATGCGGAATCGCGTAGTGTACGTGCAGCAAGTCTAGGTTTTCGTTTTCGGCGACCTTCGCCATCGTCGTCGCAAGCGCGAGTGTGTACGGCTGATGTTCAAAGAGCGGGTACGACATCATCTCGACTTCGTGAAAGCGCACGCGTTCGTTTAATTCCGTTAAGCGCGTCGGCAAAGCGGAAGCGATAAAATGCACTGTGTGGCCGCGCGCCGCAAGCTCTTTGCCAAGCTCCGAGCCGACGATGCCGCTGCCGCCGTAAGTCGGATAAACAGTAATGCCGATGTTCATAAGATTAATGTTATACCGAGTTGCAAAGCAAGGTAAGGCAAATTGCAGGGGCAGGGATTGTTCCTGCCCGTGTCTTTAACGAGCAACGGGCAGGGACAAGCCGCTGCCCCTACATCTAGCATCTGTTTTCGGATTGCAGCCGCACACTATGAACCTTTGCGGCGTCCGAGCATATCTATGCCGACGGCGGCGACGAGGATCGAGCCTCTGACGATGTCCTGTGTAAAGTCCGGCACGTTTTTGAGCGACATGCCGTTGTTCAGGCTCGCCATAAAAAGCGCGCCGAGCAGCGCGCCAAAGATCGAGCCGCGCCCGCCCATCAAACTCGCGCCGCCGATGACGCACGCCGCAATCGCGTCGAGTTCGAGCAGCACGCCCGCATCCGGCGAAGCGCTGCTGACGCGCGCCGTATAGATGACGCCTGCCACTCCTGCGAGCGCGCCGATCAAACAAAAGACCGCGAGAATGTGGCGGCGCAAGCTAATGCCCGACAGCCGCGCCGCATCCGGGTTGCCGCCAATCGCATATAGGTAACGCCCGAACGTCGTGTTCTGCGTCAGAAAGGCTCCGGCAATCGCCACGACAAGCAGTATCACAACGGGAATCGGCACGCCCTGATAATTATTCAGCATGACAATAAACGCGACGATCACGATTGAAGGCAGAACGATGCGCGCCAGCGTGTTGAGTGTGCTTTGCGCCGCAAGCCCGTAACGCACGCGCGCGCGAACTCTTCGTATGTTGAGCGCGACGATTGCCGCCACCGCCGCAATCGCAATCGCGTACCCGATGCCCGGCGCGACGTAGCTTTGGCCTATGTCCTTGAAGCTCTGCAAGCGCACGGGAATCGTGTTGCCCTGACTGATGCCTTTAATCACTCCGCGCCAGACGAGCAGCCCGCCGAGTGTCACGATAAAGGCAGGGATGTTTGCGTAAGCGACGAGCGCGCCGTGCGCCGCGCCGATTATCATGCCGATCACAATCGCCGCCATCAGCGCGGGAACTAATCCCCAGCCGAGCCACGTCAACAGAATCGCCGAAATTCCTCCGGTCAATCCGACAACAGACCCCACAGACAAATCGATCTGGCCTGTCACGATTACCATCAGCATCCCGACGGCAAGCACGCCCGTGACAGCCGTTTGCCGCATTAGATTGGAAAAATTGCGCGCCTCTAAAAAGATGCCGTTCGTCGCATAAATGAAGATCAGCCAGATGGCGATCAGCACAAAGACCATCGTGTACGCGCGCAAGCTATCAGTCGGCAGCTTCAAGCCGCCGATGCGCAGTTGCGGAGTTGAATCCGTTGCAGCCGTAGGCGGCGCGACGTCCGCGTTCGTCGGCGGATGCGTCGCCACATTAGAATTGTTTGCGGTTTGTTCTGTGGAGTTTTGATTCATGGCAAGCCTTCAGTGCTCTGTAATAAAAGTTTTGGTAAATTGCCTCCAGCACAAGCATGGAGGATACGAATCAACAAGAAGTGTGGCTTTAGCCAAAACAGTTCGGCTAAAGCCGCTACCTTTAGCTTATCTGATCCACTAGCTGAAGCTAGTGGCAATTCGTAAAATCTAAGAACTAAAATTACAGTGCTAGCTATCAGGTAAATGGTGAACGGCGGATAAAGATTGACGCCGCCTCTTTATCACATTCGCGCGAGCTTCGGCAGCGCTGCTGTGCAATCAAGCGGCGAGGTGGCGCGCTTGTCCCGTCGCGCATGACATGACGGCTTCGGGCGTCGCTTCGGCGCGCGTGAATTCGCCTGTGATGCGGCCTTCGTGCAGAATCATCACGCGATCCGATAGCCCCAGCACTTCCGGCAGTTCCGAAGACACGAGCACGATGGCTAAACCTTCGCTGGCGAGGCGATTAATCTGCGCGTATATCTCCTGCTTTGCGCCGACATCTATGCCGCGCGTCGGCTCGTCGAGAAACAGCACGCGCGGCTTCGTCAAGAGCCATTTTGCCAGCACGACCTTTTGCTGATTGCCGCCCGAAAGCGTTCCGGCGATGGTGAAGACGTTCGTGGCTTTAACGCGCAAGTCATCGGCGGCACGCATCCCCGCCGCCGTCTCCGCTCCCTCATCCGTGACAAAGCGCCCGGACACGCGCCGCAAACTTGCGAGCGTCATGTTGTTGAGAATCGTTTGGTCTAGCACGAGGCCGAATCGCTTGCGGTCTTCCGTGACGTAACCGATACCGTAGCGAATGGCGTCCGCCGGACTCTTGATTACGGCGCGCTTGCCTTCAATCAAAATCTCGCCCGTGACAGTGCCTGCGTGCGCGCCGAAGATGGCTGTCAAAAGATCGCTGCGCCCCGCGCCCATCAATCCCGCGATGCCCAAGACTTCCCCGCGCCGCACGCTGAAGCTAACTCGATTGACAAGCAGTTTGCCGCGCACGTTCGGGTCAGTAGCCGTCATGTTGCGCACTTCAAAAACGACGTCGCCGCGCAAGTGTTCAGCCTTCGGAAAGATGTCGCCCACTTCGCGCCCGACCATGCGCGCAATAACACGCGCTTGATTCCACTCGCTCGTTTGATTTGTCTCCACCGTCCGCCCGTCGCGCAGCACAGTGACGCGATCAGACAAGCGAAATACTTCTTCGAGCTTATGCGAAATATAAACCATGCCGACGCCGCGCTCCCGCAGCGAGGTAAGAATCCCGACGAGCGTTTCCACTTCCGTATTCGTCAACGCGGCAGTCGGCTCGTCCAGCACGAGAATGCGCGCATCCTGCGAAAGAGCTTTGGCAATCTCTACGAGTTGCTGTTGGCCTATGCCTAAATTGCGAACAAGCGTGCGCGGATCAATCGAGAGATGCAATTCATCAAGGAGTTTTTGAGCCTGCCCATAAAGCTCATTCCAACGCACGACACCGAAGCGGCGAGGCTCGCGCCCCAAGAAAATATTTTCGCCGACGGTCATATCCTTAACGAGCGAGAGTTCTTGAAAAACGACGGCTATCCTCGCGCCTTCAGCCTGACGCACGTTGCTGAAGCGCTGCTCATCGCCTTCAATCAAAATCTCGCCGCCGTAGCTGCCGTGCGGATAAACGCCGCCCAAGATTTTCATCAGCGTTGACTTGCCCGCGCCGTTTTCGCCGACGAGCGCGTGAATCTCTCCGGCGCGCAAATCGAACGTCACGCCGTCCAAAGCACGCACGCCCGGAAAAGTCTTCGTGATGCCGCGCATTTCCAAAAGCGAACTACCGCTTTTATTCGTCATGTTTTTGCTCCGAAGAAAAACAGCCAAACAAGTAAAGTTAAAAAAGCATAAGCAACGCATAGAATGCGGCATAGACAACACGGCTCAACGCGTTCGGCTTTTCGGGTTCTGCGTTCTGCGACTGCTGCGGCTGCTTCGGCCACTGGTCTTTCGGCACATTCGCATACACGTCTTCGAGCTTTTGGTAGCCGTCCTTAATGACCGTCTCCACCATGTTGTTTTTATCGACGGCGATGGGTTCGAGCAGTATCGCTGGCACATCCTTTTTGCCGTTATTGAGCGTGTCTTTCGATTCAACCTTTTCACCGCGCGCGAGTTTGACGGCGGCCTCCACAGCGATGTCCGCCAGCGGCTTGATCGGCTTGTAAACGGTCATCGACTGTTTGCCTTCGACGATGCGCTGGCAAGCGGGAAGTTCCGCATCCTGTCCAGAAACAAATACTTTACCCGTCAGCTTTTGTTCTTCGAGCGCCTGCACCGCGCCGCCCGCCGTGCCGTCGTTCGAGGCAATCACCGCGACGATTTTGTTGCCGGTTTGAGTCAAAGCATTCTCGACGATATTGAGCGCCTCGCTCGCCTTCCATTCCTTCGCATACTGGTCTGCAACGATTTTGATGTCACCCCGGTCAACGGCGGGCTTCAAGATGTTCATCTGCCCTTGATGCAGGAGAATCGCGTTGTTGTCCGTCGCCGAACCGCCGACGATTACATAGTTGCCTTTCGGCGCTCGATCCAGACAATACTTCGCCTGCATCTCGCCGATCTTCACCACTTGATGCGAGACGTATAGATCAACGTCGCTGTTGCGCACAAGGCGGTCATAGCTGATAACGGGAACATTCTGGCGCTTCGCCGCATCGACAATCGAAGCCGCGACTTCGCCGTTGTGCGGCGCGATCATTAACACGTCTACGCCCTGCGTCAAAAGATTTTCGGCTTGATCGGTTTGCAAACGGTCATCGCCGTTGGCAACTTCGATCTTGAGTTCCGCGCCGAGTTCCTTTGCCTTTGCGGTCACGAATTCTTTATCGCGCTGCCAACGCTCTTCCTTCAGCGTGTCCATCGAAAACCCTATCTTGACAGGGCCGTTCGTATTTCTCTGTCGGCTGCCGCTTGTTGCGCTGTTGTTGCCTGTGCCGTTTCCGTCCTGCGGCCCTCTGACGCATCCGGCAACTCCCGTCAAGCACGCGAGAAGCATGGCGGTTAGAATCTTAAATTTTCGCATAAACGTGGCTCCTTAAATTTAGTTGGTGGACGAATAGTTCTTACGATGAAGTGTTTCGCCTAAGCCCGACAAGCCGCATCGCTTTGTTGATTTCCCTGTTTCGCATAAACCAGCGCCAGACACTTCCTGTTCGCGCATTCTCGGCGCTCAAGAGCGTGATGCCTGCGTCGATTCCGATTACATCCGTGTCCGTCCAACCGCTTGTCGGATTAAACGCATCGACGAATCCGTATCGCCCGTAAACACGCGCACCGAATTTTTCGCGCATCTCGCGCAAGGCGGCAATCGAGATGTCGGGCGTAAACATCAATGAGCCTCCGGCGGCGCATGGCACAACCGTGCCGTCAATCGCTGGGTCACGCGGCGGCCCGCCCCATGCGACATAACCGTTGATGCTGTCCGAAGCAGTAATGCCCCATACATTCGCGCCGTAGCCGGGAAACTCGCTTGCCAGATTAATACAAAAAATTCTGTGGGCGCGCGTCGCCGCGATGGAATTAGCGAAATAATTTATTCGAGCTTTGCCGATGCTGTCGCGGCGATTGCGATAATCGATCCACGCGTGCGCGTACTGGTGCATAAAGAGCGGCACGCCGGGCGCGGTCACATAAGTATAGCCGCCGTAGCTGTAAACAGTGCGCTCTAATGCAAGCCAAGAGCGCGGCGAAATACTGTGCGCCCGTGATCCGATGGCGAGCAGATAAAGAATCGTGTCTTCGCTGTAAGTGTCCCAACGCGGTTTGAGAAAACCCGTCTCCGGTTTCCAGCCGTGCGATAGTAGCAGCGGATGCTTATTTAACATCCATTGAAAATCGACGCGCTCGTAAATGAGTGTAGCGAGCCGCACGATTTCCCTGTCATTTGAAAAACGCCCGCGTGCCGTCAGTATGCCGCCGAGAAGCAGCGCCGTGTCAATGCTCGAAACTTCGCTGTTCCAGCGCCGCGCGCCCGTCCGCGCATCCATCCAGTGATAAAACCAGCCGTGTTCCTGCGTCGCTCGATAAGCAAAGAAGCGCAAGGTTCGACGCACGCGATTCCGCGCTTCGCCTCCATCTATCCAGTTGTGTTCCGCCGCGATGCACAGCGCAGTCAGACCGAATCCCGTCGCGGCGATGCTTGCCACGTCGCGGTGATTTTCGTCCATCGCGGAACTGTCTGCGCGCGCGCGGTCACGAACGAGTCCCGTCTGCGGATCGGCCTGCTCCCGAAAATAACGAAACGTGCGAATGGATAAATCTTCAACGAAGGCGTCGTCTGCCGCAGAGAGTTGCGATTGCGCTGATGAAGCCGCGCGTGTCTTGATCGCATGTCGTGCAAGCTGCGCTGTAACGCTGCCGCCCGGAAGCGCGCAGATTAAAAGCCAGACGCAAATCAATCGCCGAAACAAGCGCTTGCGGATCATCGCTATTTTTCAAAGACTTCAAAACGCGATTCGAGGCCGCGCTCGTCAGCGGAATTTGTGCCGACGAAAACTTGAAACATGCCCGGCTCGACGACAAACCGCATACGGCGATTATAAAAGCCTAGCTGCTTTGCTCCGAGCATGAACGAAACGCGCCGCCGTTCGCCGGGACGCAAAGCAACGCGCTCGAATCCCTCCAATTGTTTGACGGGACGAGTTACGCTCGCCGCCGTTTGATGTATGTAAAGCTGCACGACTTCATCGCCCGCGCGCGCGCCTGTGTTTTCCACTTCGACGCTCAACGTCAATCTTTCATCCGCACGAATACGCGGCTGGCTCAATCGCAGATTCGACAAGCGAAACTGCGTATAGCTCAAGCCGTAGCCGAACGGGTAAAGCGGCGTCACGGGCATGTCCAAATACTTCGACGAGTATTTATTTTTCGGATCGACGGGCGGGCGTCCGGTGTTTTTATGATTGTAGTAAATCGGAATCTGACCGACGGCGCGCGGGAAAGTGAGAGGCAGTTTGCCGCCCGGATTAACGTCGCCGAAAAGCGCGTCGGCAATCGCGTTGCCGCCTTCAGTGCCAGCGAACCATGTTTCTAAGATAGCGTCGGCATTCTCCGCCAGCCAGTTAATCGTGAGCGGGCGTCCGTTCATCAACACGATGATGACAGGCTTGCCCGTCGCCTTGATTGCCTTCACCAAATCGAGTTGGCGTCCGGGCAGATCGAGGACAGCACGCGATGAAGCTTCGCCGCTCATCTCCGCCGATTCGCCGACGGCAAGGATGGCGACATCGGAATCATTCGCGGCGCGGACGGCATCGGCAAAGCCCGCCGTTGAATCGTCGTTTATCTCGCAGCCCTTCGCGTAATTGATTTTCGTCGCCGCAGACGATTTAGACACTTTCGATTTGATACCGGCGAGCAGCGTCACTGCGTCTTCCTTGCGCCCGTCGCCGTTCCATGAACCGATTATGTCCTGCTGGCTGTCTGCCAGCGGGCCGATGACGGCGACGGAGCGAACCGTCTTGGATAGCGGCAAGGCTTCGCGCTCGTTCTTCAATAGCACCAGCGAGCGCCCTGCGACTTCGCGCGCGGCAGAGATGTTTTCCGCGCTGGCGATAACACGATTCTCCCGCGCTTCATCTGCATAAGGTTTCTCGAAAAGTCCAAGACGAAATTTAATGCGCAGAATGCGGCGCACCGCTTCGTTTATCTGTGCTTCGGAGAGTTTGCCTTCCTTGAGAAGCTGCGCGGCGTTTTGATTGTAGGTGCGGCTGACCATTTCCATATCGACGCCCGCCGTGAGCGCCGCGCGCGCCGCTTGCGCTTCCGTGTCGGCGATGCCGTGCTTGATGAGTTCCTTGACGGATTCATAATCGCTGACCACAAAGCCGTCGAACTTCCATTCGCCGCGCAAGACCTCCGAGAGAGTAAACGGATTGGCGGACGCAGGCACGCCGTCCAGGTCATTGAACGCGCTCATAAAAGTTCCGACGCCAGCATCCACCGCCGCCTTGAACGGCGGAAAATAAATCTCGCGCAGAGTGTTTTCGGAAACGTCCGTCGTGTTGTAATCGCGCCCGCCTTCCGCCGCGCCGTAAGCGACCCAGTGCTTGGCACACGCGACGATTTTTTCAGGCTGGCCGTAATCCTCGCCCTGAAAACCAAGCACGCGCGCACGCGCCATCACTGAACCTAAGAAAGGGTCTTCGCCCGCGCCTTCGACGATGCGTCCCCAACGCGGATCGCGCGCAATATCAACCATCGGCGCAAACGTCCAGCGCACGCCCGCCGCCGCCGATTCAGCTGCCGCGACACTCGCCCCGCGCTTAACCGCCGCCGCGTCCCAACTGCTCGCTTCGCCGAGCGGCACAGGAAAGATCGTGCGATAGCCGTGTATGACATCGAAGGCAAAGAGCACCGGGATTTTCAAGCGCGATTCCGTCATCGCAATGCGCTGCAATTCATTCACACGCCGCGCGCCGCGCACATTCAATGTCGAGCCGAGCAATCCCTTGCGAACGAGATCGAGATGTTCGGGACGGTAATTCCCATTCGCCTCGCCGTCTAGCTGCTGAAGCTGCCCGAGCTTTTCCTCGAGCGTCATGCGCGCGAGTAGCGCGTTGATTCTTTTTTCAATATCCGCTTGCCGCTGCTGCTGTAGAGTCGGCGGCGTGTATGAAACGACGGGAAGGGGCGAAGCGAAAAGGGCGAGGCCGATGATACAAGCAAAGAATATGCGATAGGCGAAAGCGGATCGGCGAAACAGGAAAGTCATGGCAATAGCCTCGCTAAAAAACTAAGGCGCGAATGGATGAACACCCTTTTGCTGTTCATCCATTCGCGCGAAATGCGGGTCGCGTTAGAAACTAAAGCGCGCCTGAAATTCGACGACGCGTCCGGCGAGGCCGAAGCCCGCGCGCCCGAAGTCGCCGTTGCCGATGTCAACGCCGGATGTGACGGGTTGGAACGACGGCAAATTGAGAATATTGAAAGCGTTAAAGAGATTAGCGCGAAGGTCTAGATTCGCCACCTCATTGATAAAGCGCAGGCGCGTTTGTTTGACGATTGAGAGATCAACGGAGCGATAGCCAGGGCCGCGAAACGAATTGCGCCCGATGCCCGCTGGCCCGCGCGTTGTCGTGTCGAAAAAACGCGTGCCGCCGCCGGGAAAGATACCATTGATGAAGTCGCGGTTCGACGGATTTTGAACTACGCCTCCGAAGTACCTTGTCGGACGATCAGGACGAAAGCCGTCGCCGTTGAGATCATTGGCTTCATCACCGAAAACAACCGGCGTGAACGGGAAACCGGAGTGGAAATCGAGAATGCCGTTCAGTTCAAAACCGCCGAGAACTTTGCCGAGCACGCCTCTGCCATCGTTGAAAAACGGGATGCGGTATAGGCCGGAGATGACCAGATTGTGCTTGATGTCAAAGTCTGACACAGCGCGTTCAAGGCTTTGGTTGCTCGGGTCTGTCTGCTGCGCGCCGCGCCCGAAGGAATTGGTGTCAATGCTCTTGCTGAAACGATAGTTGCCTTCAAGACGAAAACTGCGCGCGTAATCGCGTGTGACGCGCAGCAGCAACGCATTGTAGTTCGCGTTGCCGTCCGGCAACGGAAAGAAGATGCGATCAAAATTAGGATTGCCGGTCAAGCGCGGCGTCACCGGCGCGCCATTAACCGCAAACTCCTGCACGCGGTCACGATTGTTATTGCCGAAGGTATCGCCCGGATTCAAGCGATTAAGATCAACCGTGCGAATCAATTTATGACCGGTGCTGCCCTGATAACCGACGGAGGCGACTGTTTTAGGCGTCACTTGAAATTGCATTTCGAGTGAGTAGCTATAAACGTAAGCGTTCGGCAGCTTTTGCGGTGTGCCGTTGACTTCGACGGGAATGTCGCGCCGCACGAAACCGCCCGCCAGCGGAACGGGGCTTGGCGCAAGTAAACCGCCCGTCACAGGATCAATTCCCCTCTGCAAATTCGGGTTCGCCGGGGACAGAAATGGATTACCGTTGAGGCCGAATGAAAGAATGATCGGCCCGTTGTCCGTGTCACTGCCGTTAAAGAGTCCGGCACGCGCGAAGAACGGCGGGTTGCCGCGCGCCTGTGTAAGTAGATTCTCGAAAATGTGATCGTAAGAGATGCCGAAGCCGCCGCGAATCACCGCGCGATTTTCGGTGAAGAGTTTACCGAAAGATTTGTAGTTCGGCGAGTAAGCGAAGCCAACGCGCGGCGCGAAGTTGTTGCGGTCAGGATCGTAGAGCCGCTTGACGGGAACGAGTCGTCCATCCACGATACCGTTCGGGCCAAACACATAGTTTGTCAGCCGCCCCTCTTTCTCCGTGAGCGGCGATTGATATTCATAGCGCAAGCCGAGATTCAGCGTCAGGTTAGGACGTACTTTGTAATCGTCCTGCACAAAGGCCGCGTAGTTGTTCGAGCGGAAATAGCGTTGGCCGTTGGCGGCACCGCCCGTGCGCGGATCGGCGGCGATGTTCTCGAAGAAGACGCGTTCATTGGCGAAATTAAGAAGGCTTGTGAAGACAAACTCCGGGCGCGCTTCGGAGATTTCGTTGTTATTGTTTTGCTCGCGCCGCAGTTCGATGCCAATCTTGACGACTTGATTGCCAAGCACTTTAGTGGCTGTGTCGCGGAATTCGTAAGTGTTCTGCGTGCGATTATTCGGCGTGCCGCGATTGATACCGAAACTCGGCGGGCCGCCGAAGGTGAAATTGTTGCCGAAGCCCTGAATCTGCAAGCGCGGAATAGAGAGATTGGCGTTGCCGATGTCATTAAGTTCGTTGAAGTTGAAGCGCGTGAAGTTGAAGCGCGCTTCGTTGAGTAAGGTGGCCGAGAGTGTGCGTATGTATGTGAACGTGGCGGCGGAGTTGAACGGCCTGCCGGTTAGGTCTTCAAAGGATCGCCCGCTGTTGGAACCGGCGAAATTGTTGAGCTTGGTAAAATAGGTGCTGACGGCGAACTGATCCTTCGTGCCGCGATTATAATCAAAGCGCGTGTTGTATTGATTGCCGCGTGTGCTGGTTGGAATCTCCACGCTTGCGAGTGTTACATCAGGGATGCCGTCGAATGCTCCCGGAGTGACGTTTTGATTGATCGGAGCGTTGATCGAACCGATGTCGAAACTAAGTCCGGCCTGTCCGTTGACAGCTCTATTTGGGCCATTAGGCCCGCCGCTCGGCAAACCGGTAGCGATGACGCGCGATGGCACCACGCCGGGCCGGTTGAAAAGCTGTGTGGCAAAACCTCCGGGACGGACACGCGCGACGTAATCGCGAAACTCTGGAGTCTCGATGAAAATATTATCCACTCTCGAACTGCTGCGGCGCAGAGCTTCGGTAGAGAAGAAGAAGAAGAGTTTGTTCTTGCCGCTCAGATAACTCTTCCCGCCTTCGCCGAAGCGCGGCAGATAAACGGGGCCGCCGATGCTCCCGGCAAATTTCCGTTCAAACTGATCCACGATAGTCGGGCAACGGCTGGCAAAAACTCTGACGCCTCTCTGACAATTTAGCAGTGTGGGCGTCGAACCCGGCCCCGTCGTCGGGCCAAAGTATTTATTGAAAGCGTTCAGTTTCGGGGAAGCGTAGTTGGCGACGGCGCTGCCATGAAATTCATTCGTGCCGTTCTGTGAAACGACTTTGACTTGCGCGCCGGTGTTGCGCCCGTCCTCCGCCGAATAACTGCTGGAGACGATGGAAACTTCTTTGACGGATTCCTGATTCGGCGTGACGACTGCCGCGCCGCCCAAGCCCAGACTATTCACGCTGACGCCATCAATCTGGTAATTGTTGCTGGAGACGCGCTGGCCGTTGGCAGTAATCTGCGTTTGGTTTTCTGTTTGGAAGACGCCGCTGTTTGAGCCGCCGCCGAGTTGCTCGACGCCGGGAATAAACTGCGCCGTGTTGCCGCTGCCGCCGCGCGCCGTGTCGCCGAAGATGCCCGGAGCGGTGCGCGCCAATTCATACGGGTTGCGCCCCGTCTGCGGTAATTGTCGTATCTCTTCAGTCGTAATCAAGCCTCTGATACTGGCTGTTTCAGTTTCCAACTGTGGCGCAGTGGTTCCCGTCACAGTGACGGTCTCGGACACTTCGCCCGTCGAGAGAATGAGGTTGATGCCCTGCGTTTCTTCGCCGCTCAAGATGACGTTCTCCAAAACCTGTTTTTTGAATCCGGGCTGCTCGGCAGTAATCGTATAGCGTCCCGGCGCAAGATTCGAGAAGCGATAAAATCCTTCATCGCTCGCGGTAGTTTGTTGCGCTTTAGTTGTTTCAAGATTGGTGAGCGTAACGGTCGCGCCGGGGATGACGGCGGCTGTCGGGTCTGTAATAGAGCCTTGAACGCTGGCTCTAAATTGCGCGTGTGCGGAAGCAGCGAAGAAGCCGATAATCAGTCCGCACAGAATTGTGCGAAGACAAAGGGATGTTGTATGGCGCATTGCTGAAACTCCTCCTTAGGGAAACGTGGATGGGCGTCGCAGAGCCTTCGAGCGCTCGGGCGTGCAGTTTGGGGGCGGCCTACTCTTTTAGTGCGCCGCGATTGAGAGACAACTCTTCAAAAGAATCGAATCGAAGAAAGAGACGGTGAAAACGGCCTGATGCGTTAATTTTTTGTGACGTGCTGTGCGTGCAACGAAGAAGGAAACGCAATCGTTTGCGCAAACAGCTTCGCGGTAAAACCGTTTCGATAGTTTGTTTCCGAACTGAACTAAGTTATAAATAATACAGATGCCGCTTCATTGTCAATAAGTTTTTCTTGCGTTAGCGCGAAAAGCTAACTGGCAAGCGCCGAAGCGAATTTGCTGGCGAGGAAAAGGCTCAATGCGCCCATCAGAGTCGGTTGGTCTCCGAGTGTCGAAGCCACCACGCGCGGGGGGTTCAGTCCGCGCCGCGCGCTTCTCTCGATTCCTTCATGAAGCGCATCGGCGATGAGCGGCCACGCCTGCACAATCGCGCCGCTGACGATCACTGCTTCCGGGCTAAAGCCGACGATCAGATTGGCGATTCCGACCCCGAGATAATATGCCGTTTGTGTGAGCGCGTTTTGCGCGGCACGCTCGCCGCCGAGGGCGCGTTCGACGAGTTCGGCAAAACTCATGTTGCTGTTTTGCGTTTGGCCTGATTCAGTCAAGTAGCGTGCGAGGGCGGCGCGTTCCGAAGCAAAGGCTTCCCAGCAATCATAGTTTCCGCATGAACACGCGCTCGGCGCTTTCGACCCGACGATCATGTGTCCGTACTCGCCCGCCGCGCCGCTCATGCCTTTGTAAACCTGTCCGTCGAAGACGATCCCCGTGCCGATGCCCGCCGCCACGAGAATCATAATAAAATCGCGCGCGTCGCTTATTTCAGGACGCCCGAACCACAACTCTGCGAGCGCCGCAGCGTTAGCGTCGTTGTCAATCATCACAGGCAAACCCGTAGCCTCCGTCAAATCACGCTTGACCGGCAAATCCCTCCATTTGAAATACGGAATATAAATCGCCGTGCCTGCCGCCGAATCCACCAATCCGGGAAGACTGATGCCGATGCCTTCAATCGCGCCGTTGTGCTTCGCTATGAGCGCGTTCGCCCGATCAGTCGCTTGCGAAAGCGTTTTTTCAGCGAATGGACTTGTTAAAAACTCTTCTTGTTCGAGCACGCGCCCGGCCAGATCGCACGTCGCAACGATGGTGCGCTCCGCAGCGATGTCGATGCCGATGGCGACGGCTCCGGCGGCGCGCAGCCGCAGCAGAGTCGGCGGACGCCCGCCGGTGGAGGCTCCCGCGCCGACTTCCTCGATTAGCCCGTCATCGCGCAGGCCGTCGATGATGATTGAGATAGTGGAGCGTTGCAGCGCAGTCTTGCGGCTGATCTCGGCGCGCGAGATGGGTTCTCTTTCGCGCACATAATTGAGCACGATCTGCCTGTTTATATCGCGGATCGTGTTTGATCGCGCGGCCTGCGCCTTTTTCAAATCAAGTCGTCGCATCGTAAGGCTCGTTTAGATTAATCAGGAGGCCGGTAAGCACAGATGTTTCAAGTCAGTCCGGTTAGCATATAACTTGTAGAGTAACAGGTAAAATTTGAGGAGTGCGCGTTCTGCAAACAGTCGTTGCAAGCACGGATTAATTTGCTTCCCTTTTCTTGTTCGGCCTTGAACATATATGCGCAGACAGCAAGAGGCAGGCGACCCTCGCAATCGCCTGCCTCTTGTCCTCAACTTGTTTCGCCCGTAAGGGGAAACAAGCGAGGCCGAGAATATACGCCGTCAAATGAATTTTAGCAAGCGCGCTTTTCCGGTTTCCCAAGCACAGCGAGATTCCTTCGACAAATTGAAGAAACGAGCGGCACGCGCGTTCAAGTCGTCTTGCCTGCCGCTATCGCCGTGTAGATGAATGTTCCCACGTCCTTGCTGTACGGCTTTTTAACGTCGGAAGGCCAATCGGCATAGACTCTTTTGAGATTATCCATGATGCCCGGATTGCCGCCCGTGAATTCCTCGATGAGCGCAGACCAGCGCGCCGCGAGCGCTTGCGCTGTCTCGCCCGCAGGGTCTTGGCCTTCATTCATCGCCGCTTTTACTTCCTCGATAAGCGCCGCCCAATCGCGCTCGGCCTTCGCCTGTATTTCCGGCGACCAGCGGCCTTTGAGTTCCGCGAGTTGCTCGTCCGTGTAATACTTCTTCGCCCATTCCATATTGTTTTCCATGTCTATCTCCTCGATGATTTTCCTGAAGGCTTCCCAATCCGTCGCGTTGTTCGTCAACAGCGTTCGTTCGGCGCGCATGATTGCCCGCGAAACCATTTCAAGCTGGCGGCGCTTTTCTTCAATAACAGCCTGTTGCAAACGCAGCGTCGCCGCCAAATCCAGCTTGCTACGATTAAGAAGCTCCTTGATTTGTTTCAACGAAAGGCCGATGAATTTCAACGCGACGATTTGTTGCAGCCGCGCGAAATCGCTTTCGCCGTAAAGACGATAGCCCGCCGCCGTGTAATTGGTCGGCCTGAGCAACCCCAGACGGTCGTAGTGATGCAGCGTGCGAACGGTAGTTCCCGTGTGCTCTGCAAATTCACGCGCCCGATACAAACATGCGTCGCTGTTTTTCATAAGCCTTTTCTTTCTTCAATGGCAGCCTAAACTCTGACGCAACGTCAGGCGCAAGCTTTATTTTAAGCAGCAAAGAAATATTCCGTAGCGGCAACAACACGCCGCGCAAAAACGTTTCTTCGTGGACTGTATCTTCGCGTGATCGGGAGTATAATAACCATCAGGTTTTCTCCACGTCGAGGTATTGGAAAGAAATTAAGCAGAGTATATTTTGTCGCAAAAATCGGGGTATAGAAATATGAAAGATAGTTTCGCGGAAGTCGTCGAGGAAGTGAAAAATCTATCGGGTGAAGAAAAGTTGGAACTGCGCATTCTTATTGAAAAATATCTGGCTGAAGAAAAAAGGCAAGAGATATATGAAAACTATCAGGCTAGCATGAAGGAATTAAACGAAGGCAGTTTGGTATTCTCAAGCGACGTGAATACACTCAAAGGAATGCTGGGTGATTGAGATAGCCTTCAGTTCATCCTTCAAAAGAGCGTCCAAAAAGAATGTTGCCGGAGATGCGCGTTTGGAAACGAGTTTTTGGGAGCGAGTCGAGTTTTTCAAGAACAATCCATTCGAGCCGAAGCTAAGAACGCATAAGCTGTCAGGAAAGCTAAAGGATTTATGGAGCTTCAGCATTGAATATGATTTGAGAGCAATCTTTTCGTTTGCTGAACAGAACAAGGCCGTCTTTGTCGATATTGGTAGCCACAAAGAAGTGTATTAACAAGCCGGGTAATTTATGCGCAGACCGAGTGCATGATAGAGTTGTTTCATTGATAACCAGGGAAATTTTAAGGGAGATAATAGTATGCCTAAAATCGCAGACATAGAGGAAACGCCGAATCCGAACGCCGTCAAGTTTATTCTAAAAGAGCCGGTCACAAACGGCGTCGCGCGCTCTTTCAGTTCACAGATCGAAGCTCTGGAGGATGCGCTCGCTAAATCCTTGTTCGATGTCGGCAACGTCGAATCCGTCTTTTATATGGATCGCATGATTACCGTCGAGAAAAACGACGATGCCGATTGGAACGAATTGATGCCGCAGCTCGCCGTGCCGATTCGCGCCGCCGAATCAACCGCCGCGACAGCCGCCGCGAGTGTCGGCGGAAGCATCGCCGCCTTGGTGAGCGACGATCCGCGCTTGATTCAAATCAACGAAATTCTGGATGAGAAAATTCGTCCGGCGCTGGCGGGCGACGGCGGCTGGCTCGAAATAATGTCATTGAAGGAGCACACGCTTTCGATTCGTTATCAGGGCGCGTGCGGCAGTTGCCCGAGTTCGCTGTCCGGCACATTGATGGCGATTGAAGGAATGCTCAAGCAGGACGTTGACCCGGAAATTGAAGTTATCGCCGTTTAATTTTTCCCACAACCGCAACGCAAAGATACCACGCCCGCAGCGCGCGAAGGCCGCGCGTTAAATCGTTGGCTTTGAACCATTGAAAGTTGCTGTCGTGGCTTTACGAATAAATATTCATCGAGCGCGTGAGTAGCGCCACAGGATCATCCACGTTGAGAGCTTCGCGCACATAAAAGGCTTCGCCCGCCGCCGCTCCGATGAGTGAGCCGAAATAACGCGCGCGCCATTCCATTTGATCGAGAAAGTTTTTGTCGCTGATGCGCGTCACAGGCTCGTCCGATCCTTCGCGGTAAAACTGCGACGCGTGCGCCCGAATCGCCTGCATCTTCGTTTCCAGAAAATCCGAAATGTCCACCACGAACGACGGCACGACGCGCCGCGAATAAACGGCGTGCGCAATGGTTGGAACTTTGACGGGCGCTTGTCCCGCTTCTTCATCGTAACGGCGCATACTCGCAAGGCGCGCCGCTTCACGCACGATGCGACAAGTGTTCGCGTGATCCGGGTGCGGGTCGTCTTCGTTCGGCGCGAAAATCACACGCGGCTTATAGCGGCGTATCACGCGCACCAACGCCCTCCGCGATTCTTCCGTCAGCCACACATGCCCGTCCGGTTGTTCGAGATTAAGCCGCACGTCCAGCCCCATAATGCGCGCGGCATCATTCGCTTCTTCGGCACGGAGTTCGGGCGTGCCGCGCGTTCCCATCTCGCCGCGCGTCAAATCGAGCGCGCCCGTGCGATGCCCCAACGCCTTTAACTTCAAAAGCGTTCCGGCAGCCGTCAATTCCACATCGTCCGGGTGCGAGAAAACCGCCAGAGCATCCAATTCTATATCTGCTGGTGTACTCAATTTTTCTCCGTTACATTTTCAGAAAATTCGTTTCGATTGATTTGAGATGTAACGCAATTTCCCTGCTCCGGTCAAGCAAACGCGTTTGACAACTCCGCGCGATGGGTGCGAGTCTTTTCACACTATAATCTTTTCACACTATAAGAAGTCACAAGCGTGATAAAATTCACGGTGTTTCGTGTTGGCACAACCGTTCCGCGCAAAAGAGCGCGCCGCGTCCGCTCACTTTTTACGAAGCGACGGCGTGTTCGTTGCTGCTCGATGCCGGAGCCGGAGGTGCGCACCGCATGGCGCAGGAAAATATAGATAAAAAATCAGCGGGCGGTTAAAACAACAGGCTTGTTAAGCACTCTGATCCGGCGGTGAGATTAAAAGTGTAGGAACAGGCAGCCGATTAGTGGCGGGGAGATTCTATGACGTTGAAACCTCAAGGTGATTTTCACGGCAACACATTGAAAAGCCGCGAGGTTGCCGGGTTTGTGTTAAGAGAAGTCGTGCATAAGCCGGGCATTATCATTCCGAAGCATTCGCACGAACGTGCCCATGTAGCATTCGTTCTTCGCGGCGTATTTACGGAACAGTGTGAGAGGAAAACCTTAGCTCGACTTTATCCAATTAAGCGGCATAGCACAGCGTGTCTGTTAAGCGTTCGGCTTTGTTGCATAAATAGAAAATGAGCGTCACTGTCCCCACTACTGCACCACACTTAGGCCGCGACCTGATAGCTGTCGGGCATCCCCAAGTGCGTCATCCGGTTCAAGACCGCGCATCGCACCA
>JBPCOJ010000109.1:0-5831 GCA_051000345.1 Pyrinomonadaceae bacterium
GCCCGCGCAAAAGATGATGCGCGAGCTGGGCGCATCCCGCATTCCAAGCGGCGCGCGCACCAAAGAGCAAGCCGCCGCGTCGCAGTTCAAACGCGACTTGACACGCTCCGCACGCACGGGCGCAAACGTGGATGCTCAATTAGAGCAGGCTATGAATGATGGCAAATTGAAGCCGCGCGACGCGAAGGCGATTACCCGCGAAGCCTCTGAAACGCCTTTGCAAACAAGCTTCAAGCGATTGCCTTTGAGCGATGCGTTGAAGGTGTACGCGGCGATGAACCAGAGCGAGCGCAAACAAGTTGCCGATATTTTGGAAACGAAGAAAGGAAAAGCGAAATGATTGAGATGAATCCTGTGGCTGATTCCTATCACGTCACCGCAGCCGGATACGATGCGGCAACACAAACGCTTGCCGTGCGACTGCGCGACGGCTCGATGTTCGAGTATCCGAACGTGCTGCCGAAGATGTGGGAGCAGCTAATACTTGACCGCTTTAATACGCTTTTTGAATACCACTTCAAGAACAAAAACCGGACGGGCGCAAAACGTATTGTGCCAGAAGAAAACTCCGCCTTGGCCGGATTGACAGGCGGCGCGCGAGTCGCCGAGATGCGGACACTCCGTGAGTTTGGCGAGAAGGGCACACCGACACGCGCAGAGTTTGAGAAACTCAAAGCTCAGCTTGACGCGCTTTCAACCGCGAAGCTAACGGCAGAGATTCAGAGAATCAACGCGAAACTAGATTCCGCCGGCGTTGCCTCTGATGCTGAAGAAATCGCGGGATTGATGGCACGCCGCGCCGCGCTTTTGGTGATGTGCAATGCGGCGCGACCGAAGATCGCGCGAATCAACGAGCAGATGGAGAGCGTGCGTAAATCTTACGCACGCTCTCAAGAGTTGAAGCTGAAGAAACAAAAGTTTGAGGGGGCGACGTATAGCGGAGCACACGCGCGGCTTGCAGAATTAACCCGGCTTCTGGCTAATCCGTATGCGCCGTCATTCACCGATGGAATGGAAATGCAGCGCCTCAAGACCAGCGGGCAGAGTGTAACGGACGCGCGCCGCCAAGCGCGTGAAGTCTGGGAGAAGGAGCAAGATCGTTTGTGCGACTTGCTTGGATTCCCGCCGGTTGATCGAAGCGGCAAGAAATTGGCGTTTGTGAACAACGCGGGCTGAATAATTATGAGTCAAGAAATCATACAAGATCAAAGAGCGCGGGTACAGGCGACGTTCTCACATCGCAAGGCGTTATATCGAGGCATGGCGATCAATGAGTACGGGCTGGATAATGCCACTTTTGAGAAGCGCTGGCGCGGAATAGAGAACGAGTACTGGGCGGAAGCGTTGCGTCGCGTCCGTGAGGATTTACGGCAACGTATGTGCAACAACGTAGTGACTACTTCTAACAGTGATTACAATTAGGAAAGGTAGGTTCAGGTTATGGGAGCAAGTGCCACACAAAAACAAAAAGAACAGGGAGCGCAACAAAGGGCGACACAAGACCGCGCCCAACAGTTACAACTGATGGCGGACGCGATGAAGCCGACACCGTTACAAACAGAAGTTGAAAATTCGCGCCTTGCAGATGTTAAGTATTTCAACAATCCCGTGCCAGACTATACAACAGCGCCTGCGGGCATGATTGATAGTACAGCCTTCCAGCGTGGAGCGCTTCAAAAACTGCAAGAGCGAACGGCAACAGGCGGGAGTCAGATGGGCGCGTACGGTCAAGACGCGAACCTTCTAACGTTGAACCGTGAGCGCAATAATACAGCGATAGCAGAGCAGGGCGCTGGTCAGTATGCCTCAAACCTTGCCTCACGCCGCGCCGAAGCCTTTGGTGGCGCAGAAGGTTTAATGAGTCTCAATCTGCAACGCTCGTTGGGACTGACGGGAATGGCGAATAATAATGCCAACGCCTCACAACAAGCATACATGAACTTCAAGCCAGCGCCGTCGCTATGGGCGAACCTCCTTATGGCAGGAGTGCAGGGAGCGACAGGGATAGCCTCCGCTTATGCAGGAAGACCGCCGGGCGCACAAAAAAGCCGCCGGGACAAGGATAACCGTTAATGAAAACAGCAACAAACAAGAAAACAACCCGCGCCGACGGCAAGCCTGTCCGCCATTCGTCCGCTTTTGTGTGGGATGAGCAAAAAGGCGATGTCGCCATTGCTTTAGCCGAAGGCAAGACGCAGCAGGAAGTTGCCGCCGAATATTCCGTCTCCGACCGCACGATTCGCCGTTGGTTGCAGGACACGGACTTTGCTTCGGAAGTTGACCGTCTTTCGGTGATGACGGGCATCAGCGCTCGCGCCGAAAGATTGCGGGTCGCCAAGCGCGTGATCCGCTCGAAGATGGCGGACGCCGTTCCCCGCACAGACAAAGACCTTCTCGAATGGTTGAAGTATGCACAATCGGAAACCGACGGAATCAAACTCGACCTCGACGCCTTCGCTGCCGCCTTCGGTGAGGATGACGCATCTGTGGCCGACGCTCGACAAGCAGGAAGCAGCGAGTCGTAGGCAGTTACACACGCCCGCGCATCTAGCCAAGACTTTAGCCGCCCGTGCGCTCGAATCAAAGGGCTATGAGGCATGGCTTCGCACGCTTGGCCCCCGCACATTCACCAAACCTTTTTCCGGCTTTCACCGTGAGTTATGGACGTGGTACTGGGATGTGCGCCTTAAACTTCTGCGCGGGGAAATACTCGCGCCCGATGAATTGGCATTTCTGGCAATCTGGTTTCGCGGCGGCGGCAAATCATCGAACGTCGAATGGTGCTGCATCGCTGAAGGCGGATTAGTCGGCAACGGCTTCGTGATGTACGTTTGCGACACCGAGAAGCAAGCGAAGAAGCACGTTCTTTCGATTCGTGACCGCCTCGATTCGCCGGAGATCGCGCACTACTATCCGGGGCTTGCCAACCCAAAAGTCGATAAGCACGGGCAACAGGTCGGATGGCGACAGGATTATCTGGCGACGGCGAGCGGATGGGGCATTGTGCCGGTGGGATTGGATCAAGGCATTCGCGGCGGCCGCCAGCGCGACATGCGCTTTACGATGATCGTGCTTGATGACATCGACAGCCACGAAGACACGCCCGCCGCCATTGAAAAGAAACTCGACCTTATCTCACGCTCGATTCTGCCCGCCGGAACAAGCGATACACTCGTTTTGTTTCCGCAGAATTTGATTCACGAAAACTCTGTACTCAATCAGATTTACACGCGCCGTTCCGATGTTCTCTCCGAACGCATCGTGTCCGGCCCCGTCAGCGCCTTCGCGGAATTAGACTTAGAGCTTGATGATTCAGCGGAAGGGCGCAAGTGGACGATCCGCTCATGCACGCCGACGTGGACGGGCTTGGACGTTGGAGACGCGCGAAAGTTCTTGGGCAAGTTCGGACGCCGCGCATTTCTTTCGGAATATCAACACGAATTTAATCAAGACCGGGAGGAACTGGTTTTGCAACACTACGATGACGCGGTGCATGTGATCCGTCGCTCTGACTTCGAGCGGGTCTTTAAGACGCGAGGCATTCCCGCAGAATGGAACAAGTACGCTTTTCACGATTGGGCGCGCACGAAGTCGGCGTATCACGCCAATATCGCCGGGAAAGTTACGGTGAGCAGCCAGAACTCCGCCTTGCCGGGGCGCATCTTTCTGTTCGACTTGATGAGCTTTGAAGCCAACACGCAGGCCGATGATGTGGCGCTCAGGTTTCTCAAGAGCCTGACTTCGGGCATGAGCGTGAGCAGCGCGCGCGTGGCGTGGGATGAACTGGTTCAAGCATCGCTGAGCCGTGCGAATCTTGAGCGGTTTATGGCTGATGCGACAAGGCTTATTGAAGCGCGCAGGGAAGTCCTGACGCGCGTCATCCCCGCTTATGTTGCGCCGCTTTTGCGTGAGCAGAATTTCAGGAAGTTTCGCATGAGCCATGAAGCGAAGACGCAGCGGCAGGTTTATCGCACGGTGTACGGCTTGCCGTTTGAGGCGAGCAATCCGGGCGAAGATGGCGGCGTCGAATGGCTGAACCATTACATGCAGATCAATCGTGAAGCGGAGCATCCGTTCACGCCCGGAATAACAGGCGCAGCCGGGCTGTACATCATCGTCGAAGATGAAAGGTTCGCGTTTCCGCAATCAATGACGCCCGACAGTTTGCATGACTCCGATCTGGCGCGTTTTCAATTCAAGCACTGGCGATACCGCGCGCCAAAGCTGACGGAAGCCGGGTTGATCGAGCGCGGCGTGCAGAAGCTAAATGACGATTTCCCGAACGGCTTGATGATGCTCTTTCATGACAACTGCGTGAAAGCGGCGCCGTTGACAATCGAGGAGCGGCGCGAGGAGATGTTGCCCGCGTCGTTGCAGAGTGCGACGATTGCCGGGCTGCCGCCGGAGGAGCAGGGGCAGGCGTGGATGACACAGCAAATCCGCTTAACATCAATGAAGGCGGAAGAAGCGCGGGGACAGTCCGTGCGCACATCACGCTTCGTCAATAAGTATTCGTTTAAGGGCAGAGGCGGCGGGAGATAGGTGTATGTGGAAGTCTTACTTTACGGCATCTGATTTATCGGCTGATGCTTCCTTCTTGCCGCGCAACGTCTGGATGTAGGCGTGTAAGTCTTCGGGCGCGAACTTCGGGCGGCATCCGATACGGACGTGCTTGAGTTCCCCGCGAATACGCAATTCGTAAAGCGTCGAGCGCGAGATATGGAGTCGCTCGCAAACTTCTTTTACTGAATACAATCGGTAGTCGTCCATTGCTGCTCCTTGTGGCAAAGAATATGCTGATACGAGGCTTTTAATACCACACTTCGGAAGCGGAATCGAAGCGCAAGATATGGTGTGCGCCGTCCATATTGAAAAAGTGTTACCGATGGAAACGAACCACGCTTTACGGTGCAAAGCACACACACAATATCTTGCGCTTGTGTCCGATAATCATCATGTGTTTTCAAGATAAGCGAACATAATCGCAATTATCAGACACGCCTTGACCATCGCCGCACGCTGCAAAGTGAAAGAAGCGACGCCCTGAAAGCATCGCCCCTGATGTGATACCGCTCCACTACATGCTTATGTCTTCGGTGCTCGTTTGGCCTTCGGAGACTTCACCCTGTCAATAAACTGCTTAAGGTAAACGTCCCAATCCTCGCAGTAAAGCACTGACTGAAGTTGGCAGTAAAGAGTTATCTCAATCCTGTCTTGTCGCTTTTTTGTATTACAGAGCGCGTCCATGAGATTCATAAGCGAGCGCGCCGCGTCTTCCGTATTGCTTGGGCTTAAAATGCGACTGACCAGCGATACTGCTTTGCCCTTCGGTGTGTCGCGCCCAGTATAGTCGGACAAGTTGAGCCGTAATTCTTTGACCGCCGCATCCTTGCTGTGCTGCCTGCTTTTCGCGCGAGCAGTTCCCTTTTTCTTTTCCATAATCATCAGCAGCCCCCCTTCTCGGCGGCGCGAAGACGAAGCAGCGGATAAAGCAGCCTTAGCACTTCAGGCGCGGTGATGTGTAGATTTGCCTTGTTTGCCAGCTCATCCAAGTCCTGCGCCAAAACGTTATAAACTTCGGCGGACGTGGCGGGATTCTCAAGCATGTCGGCGTAATGATTGCCAAGCGATTGCAGCGCGCTGATTCTCTGTGTCAAGAATTCGACGTGTTCCGCCTGAATGCGCGCCCTGTGTTCCGGCGCGCGGAATTGCGGATCAGAGTTTTCGAGACTCAACTTTGCGCTGCTATCTGCGGCAAGCGATTGAATAAAATCTTCGTAGCTGATGGTTGGCATTCCAACGCGCGCCCGCTTCCCCTCTCTTTTGTTCAT
>JBPCOJ010000115.1:0-14809 GCA_051000345.1 Pyrinomonadaceae bacterium
ACTCTTTAATTTGCTTTGCATCTCACACCTCCGAACTTTGATTCGCGCACGCGGAAAGCTACCCTGTAAAGATGCCCGCTTTAATTCCAAAGATGCTTCCACGCATCACACGCACAGCGCCGCCGCAGGTTCCATGCGTTTGCAGATTCACTTATCCGATGTTCTTCTGCAATTCATTTGTTGACGAATAATCCGCGAGCTTTTGCAGAACACAACGCGCGATGTGCGTTTCTATCTCCGCGCTTCTTTCCGTGAAACATTCGATCACATGCTCGCGCGGAAACGCCGCCGCGCCGGACAAGACAGGCGACCTTACATCCCACGCGGATGTTTGCCCGCTGTCGATAATCTCATGAGAGTAGCCCGTCGTTTCGAGCCACGTAACGGCACGCTCGCGCCCGTTTTTGTCGTAACAAAGCTGAAAGCCGTAGATGTTACGATTACCGTCATCATCCCTGCTGTCGCCGTCCGCGTACCACACGATAAGATCGAAAAAGTCATCCTCGAACCATCGGCGAAGAGGCTCGCCTTCGTGCTGCTTCACAGCCTTGAACTCCCTCAACATAAGCTTATGCGATAAAGCGTTCGCCCGGTCAAGCTACTTTAACCGGCCTGAATCTTAAAGCTGATATCCATCGCCCGCGCCGAATGAGTGAGCGCGCCGATGCTGATTAAATTGACGCCCGCTTCGGCGTAAGCGCGCACGTTCTCCAGCGTGATACCGCCAGAAGATTCGAGCGTCACGGCGGGCGACAACTCACGCGCTAATTCGACAAGACGTTTCGTTTCTTCCGGCGTCAGATTGTCGAGCAAGACGATGTCCGCGCCGCTGCCGATTGCTTCTCGCAAATCGCGCTCGTTTGAGACTTCGACTTCGACTTTGTGCAGATGCCCGACTTCCTTGCGCGCGCGTTCGACAGCCGCGCCGACGCCGCCCGCGAGCGCGATGTGGTTGTCCTTAATCAGCACGCCGTCGTCGAGGCCAAAGCGATGATTGCGTCCGCCGCCCGCGAGCACTGCGTATTTTTCCAGCATACGAAGTCCCGGCGTAGTCTTGCGCGTGTCCACGATCACGGCGTTTGTACCTTCGATGGCGCGCACGTATTCACGCGTGAGCGTCGCAATGCCCGAAAGCCGTTGCAGCAGATTGAGCGCGACGCGTTCGCCCGCGAGCAGCACGTCTGCGAAGCCGCTCGTGCGCGCGATGACGTTTCCGGCTTCGACTTCGTCGCCGTCGGAAACGAATGCTTCGAGTTGCTGCTGCGCGTCGAGAGTGGAAAAGACCGCTTCCGCCGCTTCGAGTCCGGCGACGGTCATCGCTTGCTTGGCGATGAAACGCCCGCGCGCGTGCGTGTTACGCACGACGGTGGATTGCGTCGTAATGTCGCCGCGTCCCAAATCTTCGCTAAGGAATGCGCCGATCTGTGAAAATAGCGCGCCTTCGTCGAGCCAACTCATTATTGCAGCGCCTCCAAATTTTGTTGCAAGCCACGCGTGCGCGCGGAAATATCTTCGAGCCGCGTTTTTAATTCCATAACTTTTTCAGCGGGCGCGCGCGATGAGAAAGTAGGATTAGCAAGCTGCGCCTCTAGTTTATCGGCTTCCGTCTGCAGCTTGGTTTTCTCGCGTTCGAGCCTGTTCTGTTCCTGCGCGAAATCAATCAAGCCTTCGAGCGGCACGGCGACTTCCGCGCCGCCCGCGAGCACGGCACGCGCCGAAGCACGCGGCGCATTTAGTTCATCCGCGATTGAAATTTCCGAGATGCGGGCGATGCGTTTGATTTGATCCGTGCTTGCTGTAAACACCGCGCGCAACTTTTCGTCGTTTGACGCCACAAGAACGCGCAGATGCTCTGACGGCTTGATGTTCATTTCAGCGCGAATGCTGCGCACGCGCGAAATAATTTCAATAACGGCGTTCATTTCTCGTTCGGCTTCTTCGTCTATGAGAGGGCGATATATCTCGCCGAAGCCACCAGTCGATTCGCGTTCAGACTGTTGATTGATAAATGTTTCATCGGCTTGCGGATATGCTGTAAGCATGATTGTCGGCTGCATTCCACGGTACGCAGGATGCAACAAATGTTCTCCGACGCCGGGCAATTGCCGCCACAATTCTTCCGTGATGTACGGCATAAACGGATGCAGCAAGCGGAGCGATTGTTCGAGCACACTCAAGAGACGCGTGCGCGCGTTGTCTCTCGTGGGCGACGCATCTTCGGCGGTTACGTCGGCCTTCGTCAATTCAATATACCAGTCGCAAAAGTCGTCCCAGAAAAAATGGTAAAGCGTTTGCACTGCTTGATGAAAATCGTAAGCTTCGATGAACGCGGCGGTATCGCGCGCGGTTTTGTTGAGCCTCGAAAGTATCCAGCGATCATGCAGGGAGAGCGGCACGGCGCTCATGTTTTGCAGGGCGTTGCTGTTGACTTGCGCGCCTTCGGAATTCAGCAAACAAAAGCGCGCGGCGTTCCAGATTTTGTTGGCGAAGTTGCGATAGGATTCCACCTGCGTGTCGTTCCAGCGCGTGTCCGTGCTGCCGATGGAAGCGAGCGCGAGCCGCGTCGCATCCACGCCGTACTTGTCGAACACGTCGAGCGGGTCAACGCCGTTGCCCTTCGTCTTAGACATGCGCTGCCCGTGCTTGTCGAAGATCGTGCCGGTCACAATCACATCATAAAACGGCGTGCGATTTTCAAATTTCAAGCCTTCCATCACCATCCGCGAAACCCACAGAAAAATAATATCGCGCGCCGTGACGAGCACGGATGTCGGATAAAAAGTTTTAAGGTCAGCGGTTTCTTCAGGCCAGCCGAGCGTCGAAAAAGGCCACAGCGCAGACGAAAACCACGTATCCAGAACATCTTCGTCCTGCTCGATATTATCCGTTCCGGCTTTCTGTCTTGCTTCGGCTTCGGTGCGGGCGACAATCACGCTGCCGTCCTCCGTGTACCAAGCGGGAATTTGATGTCCCCACCAGAGTTGCCGCGAAATTGTCCAATCGCGCAAATTCTCCAGCCACGTTGTGTAAACTTTTTCGTAAGGCACTTCCGGCACAAAGCGCGGCAGCTTTTCATGCTCCATCAAACGAAGAGCGCGATCCCGCATTTCGTCCATGCGGCAAAACCACTGCGTCGAAACGAGCGGTTCGATGACCGTGCGGCAGCGGTCGCATTTTGAAATAGAAAATTCGTAGTCAACGACTTTTTCGAGAAGTTCTTCAGCCGCGAGTTGCTCGATTACTTTTTCGCGCGCCGCATAGCGGTCAAGCCCCGCGAAATCTGCGCCCGCCGCACTCGTCATGCGCGCGTCTTTGTCTATCACGACGACATGCGGCAGATTGTGGCGCACGCCCATTTCATAATCGTTCTGGTCGTGCGCGGGCGTGATTTTCACAGCGCCCGTGCCGAATTCCGGGTCAACATATTCGTCTGCGATAACGGGAATCTCGCGGTTGACGAGCGGGAGCCTTAGCGTCGCGCCGATCAAATCGCGGTAGCGTTCGTCGTTCGGATTGACGGCCACCGCCGTATCGCCGAGCATTGTTTCCGGGCGCGTCGTCGCCACCGTAATGCGTCGCGCGTCGTTTCCGTTTTCCGGCTTGACGGGATACTGCAAATAATAAAGCTTGCCCTTGTTCGATTCCTTATCGACTTCCAAATCCGAGAGCACCGTTTGATCCTTCGGACACCAGTTGATAATCCTGTCGCCACGATAGATAAAACCTTCTTCGTAGAGACGCACGAAGACTTCGCGCACGGCTGAAGATAAGCCTTCGTCCATCGTGAAGCGTTCGCGCGACCAATCGCAGCTTGCTCCTTCGCGGCGCATCTGCCGTGTAATCTGCCCGCCGAATTCCTTTTTCCATTGCCAGACGCGCTCGACGAATTTTTCGCGCCCGAGATCGAACTTCGTCAACTTCTCTTTTTGCAGTTCGCGCTTGACGACGTTCTCTGTCGAGATGCCCGCGTGATCCATGCCGGGCAGCCACAAAGTGCGATAGCCGCGCATACGTTTGTAACGGGTGAGGACATCCATCAAAGTGTGCTGCAAGGCGTGTCCCATGTGGAGCGAGCCTGTGACGTTGGGCGGCGGAATGACGATGGAGAAAACGGGCGCGCTTTCGTCGCGGTTGATTTCGGGCGCGAAGCAATTCTCTTTTTCCCAGCGCGCGTAATGTTCGGCTTCGGCAAGCTTCGGATCGTAGGTTTTCGGAATGTCCATAAGATGAAGCGAGTATAACAGCAAGAAGAATCGGGACGAAGCGGCTTCCATAAGCGCGGCTTCATCCCGATTCTTGTGGGCTGTGAAAAATGCTTTACGGCGTCTGCGTTTTCTCTTCTTCGAGGCGGCGCTTAATCATTAATTCGGCGAGTTGCGGCACGACTTCCCAAGCAATCTCGCGCAAGACTTTTTCCGAAAGATGCTCGACGACGCGGCGCGCGATCTGTTCGATTATTTCCGGCGACAATTGTTGGGCAGAGATTTCGCCGGACGACTGCTGCTGTGGCGTCGCAAGCTGTGCCGGAGTTTCTTGAAAGTTTTCCTCGCTCGTGTGCGTGTTGGCGGAATCCCATTGCGGCACGGCGACTTCACCGAATGCGGCGGGCGATGATTCATCTGCCGCTGCCAACTCTGTCGTTGCCGCCGCAGATGTTTCTTCCGCGTGCGATTCCTCGCCGTAGGGTTCCTGCTCGGCTGGTGCAATGAAGGACGCGTGCGGCGGCTCGATTGTTTCTGTGTGCGCGGCGAAAGGTTCTGCGGCGTGTGGAAAGTCTGACTGTTCGTTTTCAGAAATGTTTTGGGCTTCCGTGTAGGCGGCAGCTTGCGGCGCGGCCTCCGTCATTTCTTCCTCGAACTCAAGAAGCGTCGCGGCTTCGCTGTCGTTTGACTGTCGCACATCGTCGTCGTCAAAAGATGCGTGCGCGGTGTCCGGCGGCGCAGTCAATGATGGCGGCGGCGCAGTGATTTCGTTGCTGTCCGTGTGGGGCGCGTGATTGAATTCGTCGCGCAAGTCTAAAATAAAATCGTCCGCTTCGGTGGCCGCCGCAGAAGGCGACGCAATGTCATCCAGATCGAGCAGCGTGTCGTCTGAGGCGTGTGTTCCGGTCATGGTTCGTGTAGAAGAAGCGCGCGGTTCGGCGTCGTTCATGGTTTCGTTTCCGTGTGTTTCTACATCACGCACCGATGCTTCTGCGGGAGCGAACGAGAGCAGCGTTTCATCTCCCGAGTCGGGCATTTCCGTTGTGCCGGAAATTTCATGTTCAAAGAATTCGCCGCTCGATGAGTTTGCCGAAGCTGTGGAATTTGTACCTGCATTCGCTCCAAGAACGTCGCGTACTTCTACGGGCGAAAGCGGCGTCGTGTTACGCGACGTATCATCATGGCCGTGCGTGAAATTTTCGGCGGGCGTGGCTTCGATCATTTCGTCGTCAAGCGAAGGATCGGAGAAATATTTATCCGGCGCGGCTTCTTCGATGTGTCCGGCAACTTCTTCGTGGCGTTCGTTTGTATTCGACTGCGGGAAGCCTTCAGACAAATGAGCGTGAGAGTTGTTCACGTCGTCCTTATTCGTTTCCGCGTGCGAAGCGTCAGACGGGTGCGTGTAAATCGACAAAGCGGGCGCGTCATCGCGTCGTTCGTCGTGTTGTGTTTCCGCCGCATCGTGTTTGGAATCGCCGCCGCCGAGCAGCGCGCCGACTTTATTGACGAGTTGTCGAATTGATTGAAAAGGTTTGGTCAAGACGTCGTTCGCGCCGACTCTGCGCGCCTCCGCTTCATTATACGGCTCAAAGGAACCGACCAAGAGCATCACCGGAATATGCTGAAAACGTTTATCCTGCTTGATTCGCTCGCAAACTTCGTAGCCGCTTTTGCCCGGCATAAAAACATCCGCGAGCACGATGTCCGGCATTTCTTCCGCAAGCTTTTGGAGCGCCTGTTCGCCGTCGCCAACCGTCGTGACAACGAAGCCTTCGTCTGTAAAGGTCAGTTCAACGACCTTCTGAATCGTGATCGAATCGTCTGCGAGAAGAAGTTTGCGCATCCCACACCAGCAACCGCCGTTATCTTATTTGTTCAAAGACGAGCGCCACAAGCCTTCGCCGCTTGCATGGACAAGTCCGCAGTCGAAACCTAACACCCGCGCCGATTGCGAGTCAAATAAAAAGGAGTCAGGAGTCGGTATTCAGAACGCACGAGTCAGAATGAGGAAACAAAGAGAGATGTGTACATCATCGACTCGCACGCCTTCTTACTCTTATTCTGTCTCCTGTCTTCTGGTTATCCTGATCTTTCACTCACTGCTGTTTCTCGTTACATCATCCGGCGTGTTCGCCTTGCCGTCCGCGCCTGTCGAGCGCAGTGTAAAATTATCGCGCGTGCCTTCATAAACATACGGGGCGTGCCATGGATCAACGCGCACGATGCTCTTCATGTAGCGCGGGCTGAGTTGATCGACGAGCACGGCTTCGCTGTTCGTGACCGGATAAAAGCCGCGCTCGCGCTTGAAGGACAAAAGGGCTGTGGCGAGCGTTTCGAGTTCGGCTCGGGCGCGGGCTTGCTTTTCGGAGTTGACGGCGCGGACAAGCAAATCCACGTCCTCCCATTTATTATTGCCCGTCCTGATTTCAGCGACGCGCCAATCTCCCTTTTCATCTTTCGCAAAACGGAACGCCGTTTCGATTTGCGCCACCACCGTCGCCGATGAACCGCCGAGCACGGAGATGTCTTTGTCCTGCACCTTCACAGCATCCTTAGAAAGTTCGATGCCCGCCACGCGTGAGATTAACTTTCTCGCTAATTTTGCGTCGAGCTTATTCGCGGCGGCTTGCGCGCGAACAATCGCAAACAGCAGCGCGCACGCGGCGATAAGGACAACGCAAGCGAGAGCTTTCCAACTGATTCGTTTATTCATAAAACTTGTCCTGTATATCAGTATCGGGTAATTGGTTGCGCACGCATCTGCTGAATGACAAGCGGTCTTATCTGCAACTTTTGCGCGCGAAGCTTAAACTATGGAAGTCTTTTGCGGCGCGCGAAAAACATGCGAAGCAGCGCGGCGACGAGGACGACAAGGAGAAGCGCGAGCACGATTATAAACATCCCGCTGCTGATGCCGCCCGCGCGTGCGCCGATGCCGCCGTCCATGTTCTTTTGAAGTCCCTTTGATTGTCCGGCGACTATCGTCGGAAGATTCTACGCGCCCGCTTTGCTGATGAGCATTCGCAGCATGATTTGCAGTTGCGCGGTGGTGAAAGGCTTCGGTAGAAAAACGACGGCTCCGGCGGAAAAGCTTTCCGAAGAGAGTTTCGGGTTTTGCTCGGCGGTCATCATCATCACGGGAATTTTCATCAATCGTTTTTCCGTGCGCATAAAGCGAACGAGTTCCGGCCCCTGTATGTGCGGCATCATGACATCGAAAATGCCTGCGATGAAATTCGCGTCTTCCTGCAAAAGTTTGTAGGCTTCGCGCCCGTCGCGCGCTGGCACGACCGTGTAGCCCTCTTTTTCGACAATGGCTGTGACGAGACGCAAGATCGCCGGATCATCATCGGCGACGAGCACGCGTCGTGAGGCTTGAGGCTCTGGCGTAGTGGACACGTCTTATTTTATACCTTTCAAAATCGAACTTCATATCAAACTTCGACGGCGCGATTGCCTTCTTCGCCGTGCGTAAACAATTGCGCCGCGAGCTGTATCGCCGCCACCATGCTCGAATGTTCCGCGATGCCTTTGCCCGCGATGTCAAACGCCGTGCCGTGATCCACAGAGGTGCGTATAAACGGCAAGCCGAGCGTGACGTTGACGGCCTCGCCGAATGATAAACATTTGACGGGAATCATGGCTTGGTCATGGTAACACGAAACAACCGCATCGAATTCGCCGCGCGAGGCACGCAGGAAAACAGTGTCCGCCGAGAAGGGGCCGCGCGCGTCGATTTCTCCGCCGCTGCGACACGCTTCGACGGCAGGCATAATCTCCGAAGCTTCCTCGACGCCGAAAAGCCCGCCTTCCGCGCCGTGAGGGTTCAGCGCGGCGACGGCGATGCGCGGATGTTCTATTCCCCAGCGCCGCAGTTCGCGGTGGGCGAGTTTGATGACGCCGATCAAGCGGTCTTTTTCGACGAGACGAATCGCTTCCGAAAGCGGCACATGCGTTGATAAAAGCACGATGCGCAAATTCGCCGCGACAAAGGCCATCGCGTATTCTTCCGTGTTCGTCAGGTGCGCGAGAAATTCCGTGTGACCGGGGAAACCGTAGCCGCCTAAATAGAGCGCGCGCTTGTTGATCGGCGCGGTGGTCATCGCGTCGAGTTTTCCGGCGGCGCAAAGCTCTACGGCGGCTTCTATGTATTCGGCGGCAGCTTTGCCAGCGCGCCCGGATTCCACTCCCGGCTCGATATGCCCGTTGATATTGTCGAGATGGAAAATGACGGGCGCGCGCAAATCGTCCGGCAGTTGTTCGTCGCGGCGCACGATGTCGTAGCCGCAATTGAGATCGAGCGTGCGCGCCGTGTGCGCGAGAAGCTGCGCGTCGCCGAGTATGACAGGCACGCAGATTTTCAAAACCTCTTCTTCCGCCACCGCCTTCAAAACGACTTCGGGGCCGATGCCCGCAGGGTCGCCCATCGTGACGCCGATGCGCGGCAATCTTCGTTTCGCGCGATGAGGTTTAGCAGACGTGTGTGGCGAAAACTCAGTCATGGACTCGATGATCCTGCCAAAACGATTAAACTTAAAGTCTATCGTCAACAAGGTAAAGTTGAATCAAATGTTAAGCGGTAGCGTCGTTGTCAGCGCCCTCGCTCGTGCCGTCGCGGTCTTCCACCTTGTACATATATTTGACGTGGCGCTTGAGCACTAAAAGATTCGGCGCGGATTTGCGATTAATCTTAAACGCGCCGCGATCATACCACTCGATGGTGCCTTCGATTTCTTCGCCGCCGGAAAGCACGATCACCATCGGCGTGTGCGCGTCCATCTGCTTTTTGTAGTAATAGATTTCCGCATTGGTTTCGGCGGGCGGCGGAGTGCGGCGACGCGCAGATGCGGCACCGAATGATGACGATTGCGAAGCAGCACTATAGGACGATGAAGCACCGCTGTTGCTGCCGCCGCTGCTGCTGCTGCTCGCGGGACGATGGTCGTCTTTACTCCCGCCTGTTGTAGACGAAGCCTGAGCCGGTTTCTGTATCACTATATCGCGCTTCTTTTCTTTAACTTCCGCGAGTGTCGTTCGGATTAATTTACGGTTCACCTTTGTTTACATAACCTCCAGATAATTAAGCAGGCCGCAAGCGCGAGTACCGATAGCCTGACGAGTACGCGCCGGATACGAGCTATACAAAATAACTTCGAGCGCGAAGTGGATACGGGCAAGAAATTTATTCGTCTCTTTGTCGGCAATTGCCGCGCCGAGAAGAAAAGAATGTATTTGACCCGTGATGAAATTTCTTGCAATTTGGGAATGCGCGACATGCTACACGACGTGCTACAAAAAGGCAAAGGCTATCGGAAAGCATCAGCGATGAAAAGCGAAAGGCAAAAGCAAGAGGCGTCGTGCCTTCCTCGCTTTTGCCTTAACGCTTGACCGCTGCCTTAGAAAATTAGTCCGCTTTCTTTCGTATAAAGGTCGGCACGTCCAGATCATCCGCGCGCACGCCGCCGCCCGCGCCGGGGCGTTGCAGATCGTCGCCGGGTCGTTGCGTATAACGCGGCGCGTTCGTCGGCATTGCGGCGCTCGCATTCGTCGTGCCTGTCTCCGACATATCCTTGTCGAAGCCTGTGGCAATCACTGTAATCTTCATTTCGTCGCGCATCGTTTCGTCGATCACCGCGCCGAAGATAATGTTGGCATCGTCGTCCGCCGCTTCGCGGATAATCGAAGAAGCTTCGTTGACTTCATAAAGCGTCAGGTCAGGGCCGCCCGTGATGTTGATGAGCACGCACTTTGCGCCTTCGATGGTCGCTTCTTCTAAAAGCGGCGAAGAGATGGCCTGCTGCGTCGCTTCCATCGCGCGATGCTCGCCGCTGGCGCGCCCCGCGCCCATCAGAGCGAGTCCCATGCCCGCCATAATCGCCTTCACGTCGGCGAAATCGAGATTGATAAGGCCGGGGACGGTAATCAAATCGGAAATGCCCTGCACGGCTTGGCGAAGTACGTCGTCGGCGACCTTGAACGAATCGGCGAGCGAGGCGTTGCGCTCGACGGTGTGAAGCAAACGCTCGTTCGGAATCGTAATCACAGTGTCAACGGATTCGCGCAGTTCGCGCAAGCCCTGCTCGGCCTGCATCATTCGCCGCTTGCCTTCAAAGTGAAAAGGCTTGGTGACGACGGCGACTGTCAAAGCGTTCAACTCCGTCGCCAGCGAAGCGATGATCGGAGCCGCGCCCGTGCCTGTGCCGCCGCCGAGTCCTGTCGTCACGAAAACCATGTCCGCGCCTTCGAGGACTTCGATGATTTTCTCTGTGTCTTCGAGCGCGGCGTCGCGCCCGACGTGCGGATTCGCGCCCGCGCCTAAGCCTTTCGTCAAGCGCCCGCCGAGTTGAATCTTGATCGGCGCGCGCGAGCGTTTCAAGGCCTGTAAGTCCGTGTTGGCGACGAGAAACTCGATGCCTTCGATGCCCGCTTCGATCATGCGGTTGACGGCATTGCCGCCGCCGCCGCCGATGCCTATAACTTTTATGCGCGCTCCGGTAATCGGCGGATCGTCGTCGATAAAAATATTAATGCCATTGCCCGGCTGCCGTCCGTCCGGTGTCATAATGTTTGAATGTCCTCTCTTTGGCCTGAACTTCGCGCGTTGAAGCGAAAAGCTGTCGAGCGTTTATATTGGGCTTGCTGCGCCGGAAGCATCTATATCTTGCGGACTACATCTTGTGCTCGCTGGCGCGGCAGCATACAACAACTTGTCAAAAAATACTACTAAAACGATGTCGGAATTTGGAAACGAAATCAGTTAATTTTCCGGTCTGCCCGCGCTTCACGGTTCCGGCGGCGCGGGATTCGGCGGAGAGCGAGCGGTGCGCGACCAGCGCGAGGCCGGAAGCAGCCGCCCACGCAGGGCTTTGAATGTCTTCGACGAGGCCGCCAAAGCGGTCTCTTTCCGGGTAGCCGATCCTGACGGGCGCATCGAAAACCTGTTCGGCAATCTCCGCCATGCCTGCCAAGAGCGCCCCGCCGCCGGTCAGCACAATGCCGCTCGATAATTGTCTTTCCCAACCGGATTCCCTGATTTCGTCTGCGACCTGCATCAATACTTCCTCGGCGCGCGGCTGCAAAATGTCGCACAAGATTTGTCTGGAAAGCTGGCGCGGCGGGCGGCCACCGACCGAAGGCACGTCAACTAATTCGCCGCGCTGCATTTCGTTCAAACTCGCGCTCGACGCGCATCCGACGTTGCGCTTGATACGCTCTGCTTCGGGAATCGGCGTGCGCAAACCAAAGGCGATGTCGTTCGTAAAGTGCGAGCCGCCGACGGCGAAAACGCTCGTGTGCTGCACTGCGCCGCGCTGGTAAATCACAAGCCCCGTCGTTTCCGCGCCGATGTCCACGAGCGCCGCGCCGAATTCCTTATCATCGTCGGTCAAAGTGGCTTCGGCGGCGGCTAATTGTTCGAGCACCATGTCCGCAACGACAAGGCCAGCGCGATTAACGGCATTGATGGCATTTTGTCTGGCGGTGACGGGACTCGTCACGATGTGGACTTTAACGGCGAGGCGCGCCCCGATCATTCCGATTGGATCATTGATGCCGTCCTGATCGTCCACGATGAATTCCTGCGGCAGGCGATCCACGATTTCGCGCCCGGCGGGAAGTTGAATCGCGCACGCCGAATCAATCGCGCGCCGCACATCGTCCGGCGTGATTTCCCTATCACGTCCAGAGACAGCGACAATCGCCTGCCCGTTGAAGCCCATAATGTGCGAGCCTGCAAGGTTAATCGTCACGTCTTCGGTTTCCAGCCCGCTCATTCTTTCGGCATCTTCGACGGCGCGCTTGATGCTCTCCACAGCCGCGTCCGGGTTGACGATGACGCCTTTGCGCAAGCCGCGCGCTTCCGCTTCGCCGATGCCGACGATGTCGAGCACCACGCCGTCACCGGGTTCCGCAACGATGCACGTCACTTTGCTGGTTCCGATGTCGAGTCCGACTGTGTGTGCGGCACGTTTAGCCATTCGACGTTTACCTCTCGAAAAATTCTTTATCCGACACGGCGCGGGCGCGTTTTCGTTTTCGTTTCATTGTCGGCGGCGTGTTTCTCGGCACGCTTTTCAACGCGCTCTTTTTTCTGCGGCTCCGTTGCCTTACGCGCGATTGCCTGATGCGCGGTAGCCTGTGTTTTCATTTCCTTTTTCCGGCCTGTTTGTTTCTTCGCCTGCGCAGAGTGTTCGCTCGTTTGAGCACGCGCTGATTCGACATTTTCATTGCTGTTGCTGCTGTTGCCGCCATCACCAGAAGTTGCATCTGCGGCGCTTGCGGTTTGCGAGGCACCGGAGCCGAAGCCGATGATGATGCGTCGTTCGAGAGTTGCGTCGAGATGCGTAATCGAAGCGCCGCGCGCCGTGTGGCGTTGTTCGTCGAGCACACTCAAAGCTGTTTTCAAACGCTTGCCGAAATCCTTTGCGCCGAGCCGCACCTCGATTTCCGCGTCGTCGCCCGTAAGCTGCGCGCGCACGTCCCGCACATCGCTCAAATTTACTTCACTTACTCTATTGCTTAAATTCAACTCATCCCACTCGCGCGCCATTTCCAGCCCTTTGCTTACGCGTTCACGATTAATTGCGCGCGCCGCTTCGCCAGTATTTTCGTCAAGCCCCGTGAGAAAAAAGTCCGGCATTTTGTCTGTCGGCGCGAACGCACCGAGCGACACCGCATCATCGTCCATCCACACGAGCCGTCCCGCGCTCGTGCGCACAACCGCGCGCGGCACGCGTTCCGTCACGCGCACGCGCAAGCCGTCCGGCAGCACGCGCGAAACAATGGCGCTTCGCACCCAAGGCAATTTTTCAAGCTCTCTGCTGATGTCACTCAAGTCCGCGCGCCACACGCCTGTTCGCGCGACGGCATGGCGCACGACTGTTTTGATTTGATCGTCCGAAGCACGCGACGTGCCGCCGACATCCACTGCACGCAATTGAAAAAACGAAGCCGACGCTGCCGCCCGATAACCCGCAAAGAGCATTACTCCGACGACAATCGCCAGCAGAATTTTCCCTATGAGCGGAGCATACTGAAGCACTGCGCTCAATCCGCTGCCGGACTCACTGCGGCGTGCGGAGTTTGCTTTGCCCGCGCGTTCACGCCGCGCAGGATTCTGCGCAATGCCGCCGTTTGCGTTGCGTCCCTTATTCGCGGACGTGTTTCGTCCCGATCCCGAAACACCGGCGGCTCCCGCGCGTGGCGTAATGACTTGTTCTCTCAATGCTACTTGTTCCTTTCATCAACCGAAGCGCGGCTTTGCGATTCGTTCGCCGCTTCCGCGCGCCATAATTCGACTTCGTATTCCAACTCGAATCCATGCTCGCGCCGCACGCGTTCCCTGATTTCTTCGGCGAGCGCCAAAGCGTCTGACGCACGCGCGTCGTCGCCTTCGGTCACAATAAAATTCGCGTGAACCGGAGAAACGACTGCGCCACCGCGCCGCGCGCCCTTCATGCCCATTTCATCAATCATTTTTCCCGTGCCGATAACGCTTCCCGGCGGGTTCTTGAAAAAGCATCCGGCGCTGCGCGAGCCGTGCGGCTGAGTCGCTAAGCGTTTCCGTTTCGCTTCATCCATGCGCTCTTTAATTTTCAAAGGATCATCCGGCGTCAGCCTTAGCGTCGCGCCGAGAAGGAGTTCGCCTTCACGAAAGGATGTATGGCGGTAATCCCATTTCACTTCGCTTCCCGGCACTTCTGCGACGCGCCCATTGCGTGCCACGCGCACAGTCTCTGTAACATTGCCGATCTCATGCCCGTATGCGCCCGCGTTCATCCACAATGCGCCGCCGACGGTTCCCGGAATTCCGCCCAAACCTTCTATGCCCGAAAGCCCCGCGCGCGCCGCATCGACGCACAATCTGGGCAAGCTGTAACCCGCGCTGATCGTCGCGCGCTCCGCATCGAATAGAACTTTGCCCTTCAATTCCTTCAAGCTCACCACCACATAATGATGATCCGCATCGTCCGCCAACACGTTGCTGCCGGAGCCGAGCGCGCGCCAACCGATTCCCGCTTCATCGAGCGCGTGAACAATCGCTGAGGCTTCCTCTTCCGTGCGCGGCGAGATTACCCAATCAATCGCGCCGCCGACGCGCAGGCTTGTCAGTTGAGCAAAACGCCGCCCGCGTTCGGCGCGCACATTTAAGTCGGCAGCGATTTTTTCAATCGCCGCATCGCGCATTTCGATGCTCAAATTGTTCGCCGTTTCAATCACTGCTTTCATTCACTTCCAAATCAAACGCTTCTTTTACTGACTCTGCTATTGCTGCGAAGCAACTGTATTTTGCCCGCGCAGTAAATCGAGCAACTGGTCGCCCGCACGGTAAACAGGCCCCGCGCCGAGCGTCACGAGCAAATCTCCTTCATGCACTTGATCGCGCAAAACCTCTGCCGCTCCGTCGAGCGCGCCGATGTAATGCGCGTTCTTATGACCGAAAAGCTTGATCGCGTCGGTCAACGCTTCGCTCGTAATCCCTTCAATCGGGTCTTCGCTCGCCGCGTAAATATCCGTCACGAAAAGCGCGTCGGCGTTATTGAACGAGCGCGCGAATTCTTCCATTTGGTCGCGCGTGCGCGTGTAGCGATGCGGTTGGAACAGCACGA
>JBPCOJ010000088.1:0-18926 GCA_051000345.1 Pyrinomonadaceae bacterium
TGAATTACGCGCCCGCGCCGCGCCGCGTTATCACGGGCGCATCCCCGATCTCGCCCGCGATGTTCAGCGACGGCGCAATGAAGCGGCGGCAACGACTTTGTTTGCGATGCCGAGCGCCGGACTCGCCGAGCGCGTCGCCGAGATGCTCGCCGATTATGAAGTCAATGTGCGTCTCGTGCTCTCGAAAAGAGATATGAGTGGAGATGCTTTGCAAGCGGGCGGCGCGATTGCGACCCTCGCGCGTCTCTCGCATGGCTTCGAGTTACCCGAAGCGCAACTCATCGTTCATACGGAAAGCGATCTGTTCGACGAAGTGAGCACGGACGCGCCGGAGCGACGCGCAACGACAACCGCAAAGTTGGGTGACGGAAAGCGGCGTTCAAAAACGGCCGCCTTCCTTTCAGACTTCCGCGATCTAAAACCCGGCGATTTCGTCGTCCACATTGATCACGGCATCGCGCGCTTCAACGGCTTGCAGACGCTCGATCTCGGCAGGCGCAAGAGCGAGTTTATGCTGCTCACTTACGCTGATGACGCGAAGCTTTATGTTCCGGTCGAACGCCTCGATCTCGTGCAGCGTTATTCGAGCGCGGAGGGGCACGAGCCGACTCTTGATCGTCTCGGCGGACTCGGCTGGCAGAAGACGAAGGCGAAAGCCAAACGCGCGATGCGCGACATGGCGGACGAACTCTTGCGCCTCTAAGCCGAAAGGAAACTTGTGCGCGGCTACGCTTTTCCCGCTGACACGCCTTGGCAGCGCGAGTTGGAAGATAGCTTCGAGTATGAACCGACGCCGGATCAGGCGACGACGATTGAGGACGTGAAGCGCGACATGGAAACTCCGTCGCCGATGGATCGCTTGCTGTGCGGCGATGTCGGCTACGGCAAAACGGAAGTCGCAATGCGCGCTGCGTTCAAAGCCGTGATGGACTCGAAGCAGGTGGCCGTGTTGACTCCGACGACGGTGCTCGCCTACCAGCATTTTGAAACTATGAAGCGACGTTTCGCCGCGTTCCCCGTGCGCGTCGAACTGCTTTCGCGTTTCCGCACCACGAAGGAACAGAAAACAATCGTCGAGCAGACGGAGCGCGGCGAGGTGGATATTCTCGTTGGCACGCACCGCATACTTTCAAAAGATTTGCGCTTCCGCGATCTCGGCCTCGTCGTCGTTGACGAAGAACAACGTTTCGGTGTCGCGCACAAAGAGCGACTCAAACAACTTAAGAAGCGTGTTGACGTTTTAACTTTATCCGCGACGCCGATTCCGCGCACGCTCAATATGTCTTTGACGGGCTTGCGCGATATGAGCGTGATAGAGACTGCGCCGCGTGATCGCCTGTCGATTAATACGCAGGTCGTGCAGTTCGGCGAAAGCGTCGTCAAGAGCGCGATTGAATTAGAATTGCAGCGCGGTGGGCAAGTCTTTTTTATACATAACCGCGTCGAAACGATTGATTCCATCGCGGCGCTCGTGCAAAGGCTCGTGCCGCAGGCGCGCATGGCAATCGGTCACGGGCAAATGAACGAGCAGCAGATGGAGCGTGTGATGCTCGATTTCGTCGCGTATAAATATGATGTGCTCGTGGCGACGACGATCATAGAAAACGGCATAGACATCCCGCGCGCAAACACGATCATCATAAACCGTGCCGATCAATATGGTCTTTCCCAGCTTTATCAATTGCGCGGGCGTGTCGGGCGTTCGAGCCGCCGCGCTTATGCGTATTTGCTGATTCCTTCGGAGCAAGGATTAACGCCGATTGCGCGCCGCCGCCTTGCTGCGATACGCGAGTTTTCGGATTTGGGCGCGGGCTTTCGCATCGCTGCGCTCGATCTGGAACTGCGCGGCGCGGGTAATTTTTTGGGCGGCCAGCAGTCAGGGCATATGGACGCGCTCGGCTTTGATTTGTACACGCAAATGCTGGAGCGCACGGTTGCGGAACTGCGCGGCGAGACGGTTGAAGACGAGACTTCGGTTTCGATTAATTTGCGTGTTGACGTGGCGATTCCCGAAGATTACATACAGGACATGGGGCAACGCCTGCGCGCGTACAAGCGCATTTCTTCGGCGCGCGATGAGGAAACTCTGACGGGCATTCGCCGCGAGACGGAAGATCGTTACGGGCGTTTGCCTGAATCCGTCGAAAAGCTTTTCGAGTATGCGGGCTTGCGTCGTCTGGCTGAAGAAATGAATGTCGTTTCGATTGACCGCACGGCGGCGGCAGGAGGAGTGCAGGGAATCGCCTTCAAGTTGAGCGAACGCGCGCGCGTCGCGCCGGAGAAATTGATGAAGCTCGTGAGCGAGAAAGGTGAGGGAGCAAGTTTCGCTCCGAGCGGAGTGTTGCGGCTCGAACTAAGCGAAGACGAGCAGGATCACGCGCTTGAAATCGCACGCGACGTATTGCTTGAAATACGCGCCGCAGATTAGAATACGCGCGCTCGCCGGATAATCCGTTTTGTAATTTATGTTAATCGCGGCCTCGTCGCTTCGCTTGTCTTTGCCGAACGGCGCGTCATTCGACGTTGCATATAATCGGCTTCGCTGCTAATCGTCGCCAACTCTTTTGTCAATTTTTTCATTGCGTAATTTTTTAGGAGTATGAAAGCTGTGAAATCAAAGAAAATATTTTTTACGTGTTCGGCGCTCGTCGCCGCCTTCGTGCTGCTTGCGTTCACAGGCACGAATGTTTTTGCGCAGGAAGGCGAACCCGTCGTGGTCGATGAAGTCGTCGCGCAGGTTAATAACGATGTCGTGACGCTGTCGATGATTAAGCGCGAGACGCTCGAAGCCATCGAAGGACTCAAGCAAAAAGGTACAGTCGGCACGCAGGCCGATGCCGAAATCACGCGCCGCCAGCCGGAATTGATTGCGAGCCTCGTTGACGAACAACTATTGTTACAAAAAGCCAAAGAATTGAATTTGACGGAAGAGATCGAAGCTGAAGTCAACAAGCGTATGCTCGATTTGGCAAAAGCGCAGGGCTTCAAAACACTTGAAACTCTAGATGAAGCGATGCGCGCGTCGAACGTCGATCCGGCGGGCTTTCGTCAATCGGCACGCACGGGCATCGCCACAGGCCTCGTGTTGAGCCGTGAAGTTGACGCGAAAATCTTTTACGGCTTGAGCAGTGACGAACTCAAGCGATATTACGAAGCGCATAAAGACCAATTTCGTAAATCGGAATCCGTCACGCTCTCGGAAATCTTTGTCAGCTTCGCCGGAAAACCCGAAGCCGATGTCGTCGCCAAAGCCAACGCGCTCGTCGCCGAAGCGCGCAAGCCCGGCGCTGATTTCGCTGCGCTGGCAACCGCCAATTCAGAGCGCCAGCAGGACGGCGTGCGCGTCGCAACGCAAACAAAAGGCAAGCTCGGCACAGTGCAGATTTCAGACCTCAATGCGCAAATCGCTGCCGCCATTAAAACCTTAACGGCGGGCAGCGTCAGCGATCCTATTCGCACGGATGAAGGCCTCATTATCCTGCGGGTTGACGGGCGCACCGCCGCAGGCAATTCCACCTTCAACGAAAATCAGGTGCGCGAAGCGATCACCGCCGAACGCTCTGCGAAAGAGCGCGTCGCTTACATGCAGAAACTTCGCAGCGACGCATATATTAAAGTGGCGGACAATTACCGCGCCGCCGTCTCGCCCTTTTTAACCACAGGCTCTCCCGCCGCCCCGACTTCCGCCGCCGGAGCAGCCGCCGCATCCTTGAAAAACAATTCAAATTCAAAACCCGCAGGAAATAAATCTTCCGGCAAGAAAACGAAGGGCGATAACAAGCGTCCGTAACAAGTGTTTATAAAATTGCGGCGGCGCATTGTGTAATCACGGGCAAACGAAAAGAACTGAATTCCGTTTTTCCCGGCTCTCGCCCGCTCACGATTTTCCGCGCGCCGCATACTTTTATGCGCCTCGATTTATTTCTCAAAGCCAGCCGTTTGTGTTTGCGCCGCGCCGTCGCGCAGGAGTTGTGCGACGCAGGCGCAGTCTTCGTCAACGACGCTCCCGCCAAGTCCTCGCGCTCTCTTCGCGTCGGTGATGAAATAATTTTGCGGCGGCGCGGGCAAGTCCTCAAACTTCGCGTCGCAATGCTTCCCGCCACGCGCCAACTCGCGCGCAGCGAAGCTTCCCAACTCTACGAAATCATCAGCAACAGCAGAGAAGCGGAAGAAACGGAAAACACTTTCGACCCCATAGTATCCACATAAAGCGACTCCACCTGTCGCCTTTTTCTTCCGCCGGAAATTTATCCTGCCATCGCTCCCTCTTAAGCCATCAATCCTGTTCGTTTTTAGAGCAAGCAAAGACGTGCTTTTACTGGAAAACGTTCCGGAATAAGACTGTGTTATAAGTTAAAGAACTTTATTTATGAAAGTTTCATTATGTCCCGTTACTGGTACAAAAATTGCTCTCTACAACGGCCATTGAGTCGCGTACATCAAACATATTCGACGCAGAACCATCAAGGCAGGAGCATTCCACAGCAATGAGTATTCTCAGCGATTTATTTTCGGATGATTTAGCAATTGATTTAGGCACGGTGAACACGCTTGTTTATGCGCCCGGTCGCGGCGTTGTCTTAAATGAACCTTCGGTAGTCGCCCTGCACAAATACACGGGCGAGGTTTTAGCCGTCGGCACGGAAGCATGGAAAATGCTCGGGCGCGAGCCGCGCGATACGGAAGTTTACAGGCCGATTCGCAACGGCACGATTGATAATTTTGAAGTCACGGAGAAAATGCTCAAAGCCTTTATCAATCAAGTTCACGGCGGGCATCAGAAACGCAGTCATATGGTGATCGGCGTGCCGGGATCATCCACGACTCTCGAACAGCGCTCCGTGCGCGATGCGGCGCGTGATGCCAAAGCGACGCGCGTCGATCTCGTCGATGAAGGATTGGCGGCGGCACTCGGCGGCGGCTTGAGCGTTGAAGACGAACACGCGCATCTCGTCGTTGACATCGGCGGCGGAACAACCAATATCGCTATTATCGCTTCCGGCGCAGTCGTTTCTTCGATTAGTTTAACGGCTGCCGGTAACGCGATGGACGAAGCGATACGCGATTACGTGCGCGGCAAATACTCCATGCAGATCGGTGAGCGCACGGCGGAAGAAGTTAAAAGAGAACTCGGCACGGCGCGCAAGGTGAATGCTACGGAAAGCATGACGGAAGGCGTCACAAAAACTGATAACCACACCGTGAAAACCACGGAACTCGTCGGCAAGGATGTCACAGACGGTTCGGCGAAGGCTGTGGAAATCAGCGTTGAAGAAATGGGCGAAGCGCTCGATCCCGTGCTGGCGGAAATTACCACGGGCGTGCGCCGCGCCATCGAAGAATCGCAGCCGGACGTAACGGCGGATATTTACCATTCTGGAATAATGTTGACGGGCGGCGGCGCGCTGCTCGATGGTTTAGCCGAACGCTTGCAGGCAGAATTGCAATTGCATGTCGCTGTCGTGGATGATCCGCTGGCGGCAGTCGTGCTCGGAGCCGGGCGATTGCTTGAAGACGAAGAGAAACTGCAACGCGTCGCGCTTCGCAACGATGCACCCGTCTGGCAGGCGTCCGAAGAACTCGTCGTGAATTGGTAAGGATAAATTGTTTGTCGATGCACGAAAGGCCGCGTGATTAATTCGCGCGGCCTTTTTGTTTGCACGGTGGTAGATTATTTTATCGAAGCTTCGCTGTCATCCATTGCTTCCCGCTGTTCGATCAATAGATTTGTTTCCGGCAAAAGATTCTTTTCCTGCTTCTCCGCAATCGCTTCGCGCACCGCGTTGCGTTCGTCAAATGAAAGTCTGCGGTATGCGGCGACGAGTTGCCGGGCATCATCATTGTTGTCGGGCGTTTCTTCCGGCACAAGATTTAGAAAAAAGAGTCCGGCGACATACGTGGCGAGCGCGAAGAAGGAGATGTAGCCGGTGGCGGGCGCGAACGCCTGAACATCGAGCGTGCCGAGTGAAATGCCTTCGAGCAGCGCGCCCGCGATTCGCTTTAACCAGCCCGCTTCCGGCGCGTAGAGGCTTGCCAGCAACAAATGTTTCAGCACGAACGCCGTCCCGAATAAAACGGCAAGGCTGCGCACAAGGCGGCGCGCGTCGAACTGCGAAAATTGATTGTTCCACAGCGTCCATAAAAAAAAGAACGCGAACAGCGCGTGCAGCAATCCGCGCTCCGGCAACACGGAATTAAACGCCTGCGCCGACGCGAAAAAAACGGCAAGCAGAGTCAACGCGCGCGACGTATTCAGGAGCAAAGGCTGCTCGCTTCCGATCCACGAACGCAGATTGATAAGCCGTCCGCGCGCAAAGAGAATCATCAGAAACGACGCGAGGATCAGCGTCACGAGCGGCGGCGCGAGAAAAACAAAGTCACGCGTCTGTTCGGCACTCACGCGCAATCCGCCCAACAGCGCCACCGTCAAAAACAGCAGCGGCAGCAAGATGAATTCCAGCACTGCATGATTTCTCGCTCGATCATTCGTCATCATTATTTTCGCTCGCGCAAAACCTTCAGCGGATTAAGATCGCTCCAACCGCGCGTTGTGCCTGCTTCCAATTCCGCCTTTAATTCGGCGGTGGTGTGCAACTGCAAATTCGCATCCTCAATCTTAAGCGCCGCATCATTGCCCGCCGAATCAATCGCGCGGTTTATCGCTTCGAGTCCCTGCTTGAATAACGCATCGTCACTGTAAACGCGTCCCCAGCCTTCACGGTAAAAAGCGTAAGCGACGTAAAACTGCGTGCGCGCATCCTTCTGTGCCGGATCAGCCTGCGTCCATGCTTCACGCGCCGCCGCGTATTTTTCCTGACGAAACAACTCGCGCCCGGCTTCAAATTTTGCCGCGTCAATCTCGTAAGTCCCTGCGACAACCTGCGCGCTCGTCGCCACCTCGCGCAGCGTGCGCGGCTCCGTCGCGTAAACCCAGATGATGAACGCGGCGTAGAGAAGCGTCGCCGCGATGCCGATGGTTTGGATAAGCTTGTGCTGCATTTGCTATAATTCCAACTCTCGGATGAAGCTATAGGATGCCGTTGCCGATTGTCAACAACAGTATAAATGATAAAACCTTTCAAGATTCGTGATATTGAAATCAATCCGCCGCTCGTGCTGTCGCCGATGGCGGGCGTCACAGACGTGTCGTTTCGTCGCCTTGTGAAGCAATGCGGCGGCGTCGGTTTGACTGTCTCCGAGTTTATTTCCGTCGAGGGATTGACGCGCAATAATCCGAAGTCGAAGCGGCAGATGCGTTTCTTTGAGGACGAGCGCCCGTATGCAGTGCAGATTTTCGGCGGGCAGCCGGAACGTATGCGCATGGCGGCGTTGATGGCGGAGGAAGTCGGCGCGGATATTCTGGACGTGAACTGCGGTTGCCCCGCGCCGAAGGTCGTCAAGCACGGCGGCGGCAGCGGACTCCTGCGCGATCTGCCACGCCTTGAAACGATTCTCAAGGAAATCAAAAAAGCGATCACGATTCCGCTTACCGTCAAGATTCGCGCGGGCTTTTACGATCACACGATCAACGCTGTCGAGACAGCGCGGATGGCTGAAGCGTGCGGCGCGGAACACATTGCTTTGCACGGGCGCACCAAGGAGCAGGGCTACAAGGGACTCGCCGATTGGGATTTGGTGCGGCAAGTGAAGGAAGCCGTGAGCGTGCCTGTCTCCGGCAGCGGCGACGTGACGACGATTGAAGATGCTTTCAGGAAGTGGGATGAAACGAAGTGCGACGGCGTTTTGATCGGACGCGGCGCAATGGCGAACCCCTGGATTTTCCGGCAGATTGAGGACGCGATTGCCGGACGCACGCCCTTTCAGCCGACGCTCGCAGACAAGCGCAACATTCTTCTCGAATACTTCGATAGCTTGCGCGAAGATATGCCGGAACTTCCCGCCATCGGGCGCATGAAGCAACTCGCAGGGCAATTCACGCGCGGCTTAACCGGTGGTTCGAGATTCCGCCAAACCGTCTATCATTCGCACTCCGTCGAAGAAGTCCTCGACCGCATCGAAGAATACTTTGAGACCATCGCCGCCGGACGCGAATACTTCGGCGAAGAAGCGGCAAACGACGCGACGGAAGAAGCGCCCGCGCTCGATTCATGCGAAGCGGCAAGTCTCGCATGAATTTATCGGCTCAACCTGTTTTTAGCTTGCGTCTTGATAATGCTTTCCCAGTAATCTCCCATTTGCCCGCGATTCATAAACTGTTCTACTTTAATGCCAACTCGCGGCCATATATCGGGATTAGCTTCTGCCAGAAATGATTGCGTATGCGGCAAACGTGCGTACAGAGAGAACACTGCATTCTCAACCGTGTTGTAGTAAGGCAGCATCCATTTCAACTCAGAGTCCAGTTCGCCAGCTTCGATTCTTCGCTCTAACGCTTCAAAGACTTTCAGGCTCGTGATTTCAGGTAAGTCGAGGATACCAGAGAAACATGATGGCTCGGTAGAGTGATACCAGCATAGGAATACTGCTCGCTTCAAGGCTTCTAGCCCTTCGCTCTCTGACTCAATTAGTTCGACATACGCTTCATAAATCCTTCCGTACTCACGATACACTCCGCTTCTCTGAAGCTTTTCATGTTTTTCTTCCATCAAGCCTTCAACGCTATCCACCCGTGAGCGAAGCTGCTGTTCCATCACAGTCAAAGCATCAATTTTCATAACTACAAAGCAAGCTAATTTATTATTGGTTGTTGAAACCGAGCGGGCGCGGGTCTGTGCCTTCAAAGAACCAGCTTGCGCCGACTTTCAATCGGTGATGCCATGTCGGAAGGCGCGCTGTGTAGGCCGTGAAGCGTGCGTCGCGCCCGGATACTCCGCCGATGACATGGCCGCCGATTTCAAACGCGGCGCTACGTGTGCCGAGACTCACGGCGGAACCGATTTCGGCGAAGTGTTTGGTTTGAAGCGGCTTGCCTGAAAGATACGCTTTGATGTTGGCAGCGACGAGTCCTGCTTCCTGATTGGCGAGTTGCGCCGTTCCTGCAAGGTGCGGATCGATGTTTGTGTAGCGCGCGATGTCGCCGAGCGCGAAAACATTTTCATGCCCGCGCGCCTGCAAAGTATCTTCGACGACGATGAGGCCGCGTTCGTCTTTTTCAAGATTCAAGGATTCGACGAGTGGATTGACGCGCACGCCGCCAGTCCACACGACTGCCGCCGCTTCCATTTCCGTTTGCTTGCCAGCATGTTCAAAAGTCAATCCGCTGGCCGTGATGCGACGCACAATCGTTTCCGTGTTGACCTCTATGTGTTTTTCGCGCAAGGTTTCTTCGACATAGCGGCGCATGTCTTCGCCCATGCCCGGCACAACGCGATCCGTCATTTCAAGAATCAGCAAACGCGATTCGCCGCGCAAGCCCCGCCGTGTGAAAGCATCGCTTAACAAGTCCGCCATCTTGGTCGCAGTTTCGACGCCGCTTGCGCCCGCGCCGACGACGACAAACGTCGCTGCTCGTTGCGCGTCCTGCGGCGCGGCGTCGGGCGGGATACGGTCGAGCGCTTGAATCATGCGATTGCGCAAAGCGTCTGCCCCTTCGATAGTGCGAAAGGGCAGCGCGTGTTCCGCCGCGCCTTCGACGCCCGCAAAGCTTGCGACGCCGCCGCACGCGAGCAGCAGCACATCGTAGCCGACGCGACGCGTGCGGCCTGCGATGCTTACCTCCTGTTTATCCAGATCAATTTCCGTCGCTTCGCCGCGAATAAAACGCGTGCCGTCGTCAAGCAATTCTTTGTAGCGCGGCGCGATTTGCCATGCTTCAACTTCGCCGCTCAAGTATTCGTAGAGCATCGGCGTGAAAAGAAAATGGTCTTCGCGGCTGACCAGAGTAATTTCAGCTTGTCCGCCCGCGAGATGCAGTGCCGTGAAAAGGCCGCCGAAGCCGCCGCCGAGAATCAGTACGCGCGCTTGTTCGTGTGCCATGCGTTTTGTAGTCCGTTCGTCTCAAATTTTGGAACAGATTAGCAGAAAGCCTTCGCCCTTGCATGCATATTGTGAAACTTTTAACATCGAATGCTTGGCTTTGAGATTTGGGCGGTTGGCTGGACAAGCATCAAAGCCGCGTGTTAAATTGTGGCGAAATTTAAGTTTAGCGGTTGCCGCCCGTAACGGCGGGCAAACTGCGGTCTGGGAGGGCCATCTAGCATAGTGCCATTAGCCAAAGAAACGAAGGAACAGATTTTAACGGATTTTCGCACGCATGAATCCGACACAGGCTCGCCGCAAGTACAGGTTGCGCTTTTAAGCAAGCGCATCGGCGAGTTGACAGAGCATTTCAAAACACACAAGAAGGACAACCATTCGCGGCGCGGCCTGCTCAAGATGGTCTCGCAACGCAGAAGCCTGCTCGATTACCTCAAGCGCACGAACATCGAGAGTTATCACCAAATGGTGGAACGGCTCGGCCTGCGTCGTTAAATTGAGCTGCGTCGTCGAATCGAAAAGCGGTAAATTGAAAAGCAAGTGAATTTTTCAAGCGGGTGAGAGAGTACGGAAACACCTTCGAGTTTCCTGAATCGTTAGCAGTCAAGCATCCGTCGAAGTGCTTGGCGTATCGAGTGCCGAACGTGACGGCGCGACTCGAACGCGAGCGGATGCCGCACCGAGCGAGTGAGCTTAAGCAAAGCGCACACCACCAAAAGGCGGCACGAGCTTCTCACGTAAATAGAGGCTCGGTGCCGCTTTTCTTATCACACAAAAAGGGGTTTCGGAGAAGCGTGTCGCTCGCCGCCATCGCACGTTGTCGAAATGTGCTGTCGGCTTTAACGCTGCCGAAAACCATGCAAACAAATCTAAGAGAGCCGGGCGCGACGCGAACGAGACGACAAGGCGCGCCCGCTGCCCTTGGCAACAAGTGTTGTTGTTTGAAGGAGACGAATAAAAGATGCCAGTTAAGAAATATTTGAAGGAATCCATTAAGCTCGGCGACAAGGAATTGAGCGTCGAAACCGGACGCGTCGCCAAGCAAGCGAATGGCTCGATTGTCATACGCTACGGCGACACGATGTTGCTCGTCGCCGCCGTCGGCGCGCAAAGCCCGCGCGAGGGCATAGATTTTTTCCCGCTCACGGTTGAATACCGCGAACCCTTTTCTTCTGCCGGGCGCATTCCCGGCAACTATTTCCGTCGTGAAGGCCGCCCGAGCGAAAAGGAAGTTTTAACCTCGCGCCTTATTGATCGTCCCTGCCGCCCGCTTTTCACAGCAGGCTATCGCAACGAAACGCAAGTCATCGCTTCCACGCTCTCCGCAGACCCGGACAATGACCCTGACGTGATTGCGATTACCGGAGCGAGCTGCGCGCTCTATCTCTCGGACATTCCGTTTACGACGCCGATTGCGGGCGTCCGCATAGGTCTCATCGAAGGCCGCTACATTATCAATCCGACGTATGACGAGCGGCGCGAATCGCGTCTTAACTTGATTGTTGCCGGAACCGAAGAAGCCATCGTGATGGTCGAAGCGGGCGCACAGGAAGTCTCCGAAGAGATTATGGTCGAAGCCTTGATGCTTGCGCACAAGGAAATCAATCGCCTGTGCCGCTGGCAAAAGGAACTCTACAAAGCTTTAGATATTCAGAAAAGGGAAGTCGTCGCGCCGCAACTCAATGAAGAGATGATCGGCGAGTTAGAGAGAAACTATGGCGACAAACTTCGCGCCGCGCTCGACACAACGCAGCAGGACAAAATCGAATCTTACGCGATGGTCGATGCACTCAAAAAGGAAGTCGTCGGCGGCTACCCGGAAGACAACGCTGAACAGCGCGGGATGGCGAAAAAGATTTTCGATCACTTGAAGGAAAAGATTTTCCGCGACGACATTTTGAATAAGCGCCGCCGTCCGGATGGCCGCCGCTTCTCGGAAATTCGCCCGATCACTTGCGAAGTCGGCTGGCTGCCGCGCACGCACGGTTCCGCTCTTTTCACGCGCGGCGAAACGCAGGCCATCGTGACCACGACGCTCGGCACGAAAGACGACGAGCAGTACATGGACGATCTGGAAAAAGGCGAAATCAAGCGCCGCTTTCTGCTGCATTATAATTTCCCGCACTATTCGGTTGGCGAAGTCGGGCGCTTCGGATCGAGCAGCCGCCGCGAAATCGGTCATGGCGCTCTGGCACGCCGCGCTATTGAAGTCGTGCTGCCGGATGAATCTGAATTTCCATACACCTTGCGCGTCGTCTCCGACATTTCCGAATCGAATGGCTCGTCATCAATGGCTTCCATTTGCGGCGGCGTGTTGTCGTTAATGGATGCGGGCGTTCCCTTGAAGGCTCCTGTCGCGGGCGTCGCAATGGGACTCGTGATGGAAGGCAACAAATACGCGATTCTATCCGACATCGCGGGCGCGGAAGACCACTACGGCGACATGGATTTCAAAGTCGCTGGCACACGCAACGGCATCACAGCCCTGCAAATGGACATCAAAATCGGCGGCATCAACGCGCAGATTATGTCCGAAGCTCTGGCGCAGGCTAACAAAGGCCGTATGCACATTCTGGAGATCATGGAGCAAACGCTCGCCGAATCGCGCGAGGATATTTCGCAGCACGCGCCGCGTATTATCCAGATCAAGATTAACCCGGATAAGATACGCGACGTAATCGGGCCGGGCGGCAAAATCATTCGCTCCATCGTCGAAGAGACGGGCGCGAAGATAGACGTGGAAGATGACGGTACTGTTTCTATTTCGACTGCCGATAGCGCGGCGGCGCAGGCTGCCTTGAATCGCATTCGCGGATTGACGGCAGAAGCGGAAATCGGCCAGAAGTATCTCGGCACGGTTTCGCGCATCGTCGATTTCGGCGCGTTCGTCGAAGTTTTCCCGGGCACGGACGGGCTTTTGCACATTTCTGAAATCGCTGACCACCGCGTTAAAGACGTGCGCGACGAATTAAAGGAAGGCCAGCAGATTCTCGTCAAGTGCATCGGCAAGGAAGGCAACAAGATCAAGCTGTCGCGCAGAGCCGTGTTGCGCGATGAGAAACCGGCGACGGAAACTGCCGCCGCGACCGACGAAGTAGAATAAATTTCTTCGGCAAAAGACCGCGAAAGGGCAAAAGTTTAAGCGGCAATTCACACACGCTTTTGCCCTTTCGTTGTCGGACGCGCACCTTCCATGTTTATTTCTTGACAGGCAAGCGGTAAGACGGGTTTAATGCCTCACGAAATTGTCACACGCATACGGGTCGAAACCTCCTTACGAAATTGGAATCCAGGCGGGATTCGGCGTCTTTCTCTAAAGAATGAGGAAAACATAGTTTTCTTCATCTCGCAGGGATTATGAACGGCGCAAACGCCACACTTTGAAATAACATTGCCGCCTGTCAGCCTTAAAGCTTAGTAAAAAAGCGGTTGCCGGTTAATTCGCAAAAAGACGGCGAATGTTATAACTGAATTGAAATTTTTGAGTGCCTGTTGAAAGCGGACTTCTTGAAATAGTCTCGCAAACATGAAAGTCCGGCACGGAAGGATCCAAGGAGGATTTCCCAATCATGAGGAATCGAGCTTTTCGCCCCATTGCTACGATACTCAGTCTCTTGCTCGCGGCGGCAGTGCCAGCGCAAGCCAGCCCGCTTGCGTTCGCAGATGTCGTGCAAGTCATCGGCGGCGGACACGCCGGAGTTCAAGACTTGCGCCTGCGCACAGTTTCGCAAAGCAACTCGACACAGACTGCCGACAGCAACGCTTCAAACGGCGCTTCGTCTTCAACAACTTCAGGAAACGCTTCTTCTTCCTTGACCGCTCCGGGCGGCAACGTCATCGCGCGACAGGATTCATCCGGCGGCAACGTCGAAACCATTCAAACGGGCGACATCTCCGGCACCATCTGCGACTGCGGCGAAATCGCCATTCCGGGCGGCGGCGGATTCCCGAAATTGGCGCTGCTCGGACTCGCCGCGATTCCGCTCGCGTTTATTCACGGCGGCAAAGACACGCCGACTGTTGAAAACCCGCCGGTTCCGCCGCAGCCGACGCCGGGCATACCGCCGACTACGCCCGTCCCGGAACCCGCGACGCTTCTGCTTTTCGGTTCCGGTCTCGCGGCCTTGAGCGCCAGCGCGCGCCGCCGCCATGCACGCAGCAAAATGCTTGTCGGGCAAAGTGCCAGCAGCTTGACGGAGGAGGTTTAAGCCGATGTCTAATCAACAATTGCTTACGGCGGCTCAAACCCGCACCGCGAAAACAGCCTTCACGTTTCTCTTCGCGCTTTTGTGCTGCTTCGCTTCGCTTTCGACAGTCGAAGCACGCGATAAAAAATCGAAGCTCGCCTACGGGCGCATCGAAGTCGCCACCAATCCGGGCGGCTATCCGATTCTCGTTGACGGCAAGCCTTCGGGAGAAACAACCGCCGAGACGCGCTTGATCGATCTTCCGCCGGGACGCCACACAATTGAAATTCAAATGCCGAACGGCGCGCGCTGGGTACGCGAGTTCAACGTGACGGCAGGCCACAAAAACTGCATCGTTCTTAATTACAGGCCGAAGACGATCACGGTTCCCGGCAAATCGCCCTGCCCGTATCCCGTCAGCATTTCCGCGCCTGCCACCGTCAACGACGGCGACACGGTGACCTTCGCTTCCGATGCTTCCTACGGCGGCAACATGGCGCTCAACTACACTTGGACGGTCAGCCCGCCATCGGCGCGCATCGTCAGCGGCGCAGGCACGCCGACCATCACTGTTGACACCACAGGCATGGGACGCCAGAGAGTCACCGCGATTCTAGTCGTAGATGACGGTTCAGGAGACCGCGCCTGTCATCAGGTAGCACAGGCTTCGACGAGCATCGTGCCTTTGCCCGCGCCAATCGTGCGGCCGAAAAAGTTCGACGAATTTCCGTCCATCGCCTTCGACGATGACAAAGCGCGGCTCGACAATCTCGCTATCGAATTGCAGAACGCGCCCGCCTCGCAAGGCTACATCATCGTCTACGGCGGACGCCGCAGCCGTCCCGGTCAAGCGGATTTGCTCGGCAACCGCGCCAGAAGTTATCTGACGGGGCAACGCGGCATCGATGCCAGACGCTTGACCGTGGTCAACGGCGGCTACCGCGACACGGACTTCCTAGAGCTGTACATCGTGCCGCAGGGCGCGCAAACGCCGCAGGCCGCGCCGACCGTGCAGCCCTCTGAAGTGCAGCCGATGATGGATACGCAACGCCCTGCAAGGCGTTCACGCCGCCGCCGGTAAAGCGGGACGCTTAGGTTCGCCGCTTTCTGTTTCAAGAGAGAAGCGCATAACATGACGTGTTATGCGCTTCTCTCTTTTCATTTCAACGGCGCGGCTGTTAAATTAGTGAGCAACCGGCGGGCAATAACAAATAGAGACAGCAAACGTCATTTGAATGTTTACCGTTGATTGTTTACCATTCAACATTTTCCAGAGGTCAAAGTGGCAGCACCGAACATCGAAACAATCGTCAGCCTCGCCAAGCGGCGCGGCTTTGTTTTTCCTTCATCCGACATCTACGGCGGGCTTGGCAGCGCGTGGGATTACGGCTCGCTCGGCACGGAGCTTTGCCACAACGTCAAGCAACAGTGGTGGCGCTGGATGGTTCACGAACGCGACGACATGGAAGGCATCGATTCCTCGATTATCCTTAATCGACAGGTCTGGAAATACTCCGGCCACGAAGAAACTTTTAGCGATCCTTTAGTTGATTGCAAAAACTGTCAAAGTCGCTGGCGTGCTGATAAAGCTTTCGACGAGCCTCTGAAATCACTGCTAAATATCACTCTCACGCCTGATGAATTCCTCGACACGCTAAGTCATCTCATTCAAGAAAAGCAGATTCATTGCCCAAACTGCGGCTCGACGGATTTAACCGATCCTCGTCCTTTTAATTTAATGTTTCGCACAACGCTCGGCGCTGCTGCCGAAGAAGACGATCCGACGGCGCTCGCTTACTTGCGTCCCGAAACGGCGCAGGGAATTTTCATTAACTTTCTGAACATCCAAACAACGATGCGCCGCAAATTGCCGTTCGGCATCGCGCAGATCGGCAAATCATTTCGCAACGAAGTCACGCCCGGCAACTTTATCTTTCGCACTAGGGAATTCGAGCAGATGGAAATGGAATACTTCGTCAAACCCGGCGAAGACGAGCGCGTGCATCAGGAATGGATCGACCTCTGTTTCGATTGGTACAAAAGCCTCGGCCTCGCCGCCGACAATCTGCGCCTTTACGAACAACCGGAAAAGGAACTCGCGCATTATGCCAAGCGCACAGTCGATATTCACTACCGCTTTTTCCCCGAACGCGCCGAAGACGAGCGACAATGGGATGAACTAATGGGCATCGCCAATCGCACAGACTTTGATCTCAAGGCGCATTCAAAGAAACCTGAAAGAGATGGAGAGCGCATCAACAAAGATTCGACTGAAGATTTATCCTACTTCGATGAAGCGACGAAGGAACGCTTTTACCCGTTTGTTATTGAACCGGCGGCAGGCGTCAATCGCTCCGTGCTCGCCTTTCTAATGGACGCTTACACGGAACGCACCACAGACAAAAACGAAACGCGCGTCGTGCTGAAACTGCATCCGGCGCTTGCCCCGATCAAAGCCGCCGTGCTGCCGCTCGCAAAAAACAAACCGGAAATCGTCCATCTCGCAAAGTCAATCAAACGCTCTTTGCAACCAAGCTTGCGCGCCGTTTACGATGACACGGGCGGCATCGGAAAACTCTACGCGCGCCAAGACGAAATCGGCACGCCCTTCTGTGTCACAGTCGATCATCAATCGCTCGAAGACGAAGCCGTCACCGTGCGCGACAGAGATACTTGGGAACAAACGCGCATCAAAGTTGCAGACTTGCGCGAACACTTACAGAAAAGATTGAACGAAAAATAATGCGACTAATCATGACAGGAGATCAAATCATGAAACAGAAACGTCTCGCGCTTGCCCTCTTCGCTTTCTGCGCGCTCGCCTGTTTTGCAAAACCACTCGGCGCGCAATCTTCGCAAACCGTCTTGCATTACAAGGACGTCGTCGGCACATACGAAGAAAGGATAACGGGAAGCGCGATAACTGTAACGCCCGCCCCGCGCGGACTCTTACATCTTCACATCGAAGCCGTTTATCCGTATCGCACTGCGAACGGCGAAATGTCAGCCAACACAGGCGAGGCGGAAGGCACTGCGAAACTCGTCGGCAACACAGCCGTCTTCAAGCCGGAGGGAACCGAGCAGTGTATTCTTACGCTCGTCTTCAAGCCGTCGCGCTTGATTGTTACGCAAAAAGGAGTTGATAGTGAATGTGGATTCGGCTTCAACGTCAACGCGGAGGGCAACTATAAGCTGAAGTCACGTCACGCGCCACAAATGGATCAACACCGCGCGCCCGTCAAGTCCAAACCGGAAGCCCGCGCGCATAAGCGTAATTAACGAATCGTTTATCGCTTGCCGCGAAATCGCTTGTTATGGCAATCGTCAAGAAACGCAACGAACAAACAGACGCGCGCCTGCTGCTCGAATCAAGCGCGCCTGTCGAATTGCCGCCCGCCGAAATCGCGGACGCGGCGGTGCTCGTGCAGTTCGATAAGTTCAAGCCATACGTCGCGGAACTTCTCGAAACCTTGCGCGCAGGCACAATCGCAGAGCCTGTTCCTGTGATGATGGACGGCTCGACCTTCGCCGTTCACACACAGACGCGCACCTTCTGGATCAAGCTGTGGCACAAGCCCGCGTCCGGCATGACGCGCATCGAACGCGCGCAAGTCATCAGTTGCCTGCCTTCGACGCGCGGCCTGCGCATCATGGTGGAAAATCACGCTGCCGACTTTGACGATCAATTCGACGACGACGATCAGTTTGATGATGACGATGATGATACGTCGAATAGTGAAACGGAAAGTGTACACGACTAAACTCATCATCGTCACCGCCGCCGCCGCCGCTGCTTGCTTCCGCTTTTAACTTCATGCCCGCGCATATCCCAGAAAAGATAATTAAACTCGCGCGTCTTGTCCGCGACGGCGGCGGGCGCGCTCTGCTCGTCGGCGGCTGCGTGCGCGATTGGTTAATGAACGAAGCGCCGAAGGATTGGGACGCGGAAGTTTACGGCATAGAGCCTGCCGCCTTGCGCCGGATGCTCGAAACATTCGGGCGCGTCGATGCCGTCGGCGAAGCCTTCACCGTCTACAAACTCGGCACTGATCTGGACGTTTCCATTCCGCGACGCGAACGCAAAACTGGACGCGGCCACCGCGCGTTCGTCATCGAAGGCGATCCCTCGATGTCTTTTGAAGACGCACTGCGCCGCCGAGATTTCACCATCAACGCCATTCTGCAAGACCCGCTGACAAACGAACTCATTGATCCGTTCAACGGACAAGCCGACATTGCAAATAAAACCCTGCGCGCCGTCTCAATCGAAACATTCGCCGAAGATTCCTTGCGCGTGCTGCGCGCCGCACAGTTTGCCGCGCGCTTCGAGTTCGACATCGAACCGGCAACCATTGAGCTATGCCGCGCCATCGACCTCACGGATTTGCCGCGCGAACGCATCTGGAACGAAATGGAAAAACTGCTGCTTCGCGCCCGCCGTCCGTCAATCGGATTAAAGTGGCTGGATAATCTCGGCGTCACCGCGCAACTTTTTCCCGAACTACAATCGTTAATCGGCGTTCCGCAAGAAAAAGAATGGCATCCCGAAGGCGATTGTGACGTTCACACGCAACTCGTCGTTGATCGCGCGCGCGAACTGCTTGACGATTTGCCTTACGCGAAGCAAGTAACGCTGATGCTCACCGCGCTCTGCCATGACTTCGGCAAGCCCGCGACGACTGAATTTATCGAAGGACGCATACGCTCGCGCGGCCACGAGGAAGCAGGAGTTGCGCCTACGGAAAGCTTTCTTGAACGCTTGAATGTTTATACGATGGATGGTTACGATGTGCGCGCGCAGGT
>JBPCOJ010000135.1:0-25330 GCA_051000345.1 Pyrinomonadaceae bacterium
CTCGGGATCATGCTCGTCATGGTGCTCTTGATCCTGACTCCTATCTACCTTCTGCTCGAGCCAGGCTCGAGGCTTCGCCTGCCGCCCCCCGCCTCCCCCCCCTCCCCCCTCCTCTTCCCCCCCCCCCCCCCCCCCCCCCCGCTTCCCTACACAATATTTACATTCGTTGTGGCCTATTAAGGTTACCGATGATTAAACCGGAAGCCGTTCATGTTTTTCTAGGCTTATTGATCGCCGCGATTATGCGCATGGCGTGGCTCTGGCTGAACGCTAAAAAGGTTATCGATCCGCTCGGTTTGACGGCCATCAGCCTTGCGCTCTGCGCGCTCGTTTATTTGCTCGTCGTGCGCGCCGGAAGACGCGGCACAAAATTGTAATCGCATTCTGCTGATTAAAGCATGGCAGCTAGGCTGCTGAACAAAGATAGGAACTTCCCGGTGATAATCGAGCGATTGGAATTCAAAAGATTGCATTCGTCGGCGAAGTTGCCTGTGAGAGGCAGCCGATTCGCCGCCGGTCTCGATCTTTCTTCGATTGAGGATCAAACGATTCAGGCGCATCAGCGTGCGATTGTCAGAACGGGTCTCGCGGTTGCCGTGCCGCATGGATTTTATGGACGCGTTGCGCCGCGTTCCGGTCTGGCGACGAAGCACGGGCTGGACGTTTTGGCGGGAGTGATCGACAGCGATTATCGCGGTGAAATCTTGTGCGCGCTCATCAATCATGGAGACGAATTGATCGAGATAAAGGCGGGAATGCGCATCGCTCAATTGTTGATCGAGGCTATTGCGACGCCTTTGCCATATTGGAGCGAAGACTTGAATGAAACGACGCGCGGCGAAGGCGGCTTCGGCAGCACAGGGGAAACGTAAATGCGATGAACGAGAATTTGCCCGAAGTCTTCGCCGCTTTAGCCAAGTCTTCTTTTCGACAGCGCTTTCACTTGCGCGGCAAGGAACTCGAATATCTGCGCAATAAAGGTTTGCCTACGGTGCTCGAACACGCGACGGATTTTATCGAAAAACGATTGGCGGCGGCCTCGCCCATCAATGACGGAAAACAAACGCCGATGCGCCATCATCCTGTGTTCATCGCGCAACATGCGACGGCGACATGCTGTCGCGGCTGCTTAGAAAAATGGCACAGGATTCCAAAGGGACGCGCGCTCGAAGCTGCCGAAAGGCAGTACGTTCTCGAAGTTATCAAGCAATGGTTGGCGGGCGAGGAGAAATAATGTCGGAGTTACTCAAGGCTTATCCTGTCGTTATCGAAACGCCCGTCGCGTGGGGAGAGATGGATTCTCTACAGCACGTTAATAACATCATTTACTTTCGCTATTTCGAGAGCGCGCGAATGGCCTACTTCAACCGGCTCGATCTCTGGAACTACATGAAGGAAACAGGCGTCGGCCCGATTCTGGCAGCGACGCAGTGCAAATTCCGCATTCCTTTAACCTACCCCGACACGGTTTCCTTAGGCGCGAGCGTGACGAAAATCGAAGCGGATCGCTTTCTGATGAAGTACGTTGTGGCGAGCCACGAGCACCAAAAGATTGCCGCCGAAGGCGAAGGCTTGATCGTCGCCTACGATTACCGCGAAAAGAAAAAAACGCTGCTTCCGCCGGAGCTTAGAAAACGAATCGAGACGTTGGAAAGCGGCCTTGCGCGGTTAAGTTAAATGCAAGTTCGATTTCTATAATCCGTAACTCGCCGCACCGCGCCGCAGTTTTTTTCATCGCCGTTACCATAAGCGCGCCGCCTCATTCTCCCTACCCCATACTCCAACAGCACCATTCCTCGCACGCTCTCGCGCACCAATTATTCGCAGTGCTGTAGATACGAATGCCCAAATAATCCAAAAGTTATTCATCATTTCAACGGAAGCATTGCGGAAAAGAGCTTTGTAACGTAAAGTAATTTGCCTGACAGCAATTTTGGTTGATAAATAAACGGCTCGGCGCGGCTTAAAGAGCGTTTATTCATCAGGCAGATCGAGGCGGACAGTTTACGAGAAGGAGAATTGATGATGTTGGAGCAGGAAACGCAAGCGATGGGCAGATGGCGGCGGTGGAGCGAGGCGTTGACGCTGTTTGCCGGAGTGGTTCTTCCGGCCATCTCCATCGCAGTGGAAACGACGACTCATATATGCGCCGAAGATTTTTTTGATCCGATCCCGACTCTATGGCATGTGTTGCTGGTGGTCTTCGTGCCGCTGGCTAATTTGCAGGCGTGGCTGGCGATTCGCAAAGGCCATACTTCGCGCGGCGCGCTGCTCGGCCTGACGAACGCCGTCGCCATCGGCATCGCGCTTTTTTACACAATCGTTTACATCCCGCTGCTTCCGCTGGCGGCGATTGCGCTCATTTTCGCGGGGCTGGGATTGCTGCCGCTGGCTCCGCTCTGCGCGCTCGTCTCCGGCCTTGTCTTGCGCCGTCAACTTCGCGGAATCGTTGCGCAAGAATTTTCAATTAAGACGAAGGGACTCGCGGCAGGCTTGGCTCTCGCATTCGCGGCGATTGTTTTGATCGAGCTTCCGGCGACGCTGACGAGAGCCGGATTGCAAATGGCTGCTTCCGAATCAACTGTGCAGAGCGCGCAAGGCTTGCGCTGGCTGCGTGCCGTCGGCAACAGAGATTATTTGCTGCGCGCCTGTTATGGCAGAAGCGGGCGGGCGACGGACTTGATCGGTTTTTTGTTTTCGTTAAAGGAACCCGTCACGCCCGACGAAGCGCGCGCGATTTTCTACCGGTTGACGGGCGAAACATTCGATACGCGGATGCCGCCGGAGAGATTAAAAGGCCACTGGCAACCGTCGGACAGCTTCGACTTCGACCCGGATCAGGGCGGCGAAGTCGTCGCCGGTAAAGTTAAAAATCTCTCGCTCGCAAGTTCGCGCATAGACGGTTCTGTGGACGCGGACGCGGGCATCGGCTACGTCGAATGGACGCTTTTGTTCAAGAACGATTCGGCGAGTCAACAGGAAGCGCGCGCTCAAGTTGAACTTCCTCCCGGCGCAATCGTGTCGCGTTTGACACTGTGGATAAACGGCGAAGAAAGGGAAGCGGCCTTTGCCGGAAGAAGCAGCGTGCGTGAAGCCTACAGGCAAGTCGCCGTCAGGCAGCAACGCGACCCCGTGCTGGTGACGACGGCGGGGACAGACCGCGTCCTTGTGCAGTGCTTTCCCGTAGGAGCGAACGGCGGCGAAATGAAAATTCGTCTGGGCATCACGACGCTTCTCCAGTTGCCGGAGCGCGCCGAAGGCTTGTTGCGACTGCCGCACTTTGCCGGGCGAAATTTCAGCATCCCGGACAAAGTCACGCACGCCGTTTGGATAGAGTCTAAACAATTTTTGCAGAGCAACAGTAAAAAATTGCAGGCCGAACAGCCCGCCGCGAATCTGTACGCGGTTCGCGGCGCATTGCGCGATGCAGAGTTGGCAGAGCCGCTTGCCGTTGTGCGTTTGACGCGTGCGAGCGAAATTACGGAAGCATGGACAGGTGATGCGCTGAAGAAGAATGGAGAAATTATCCGTCAGGTTATCGAAGAAAAGAACCTCGATGCTTCGTCGCAGATTATCCTCGTCCTCGATACCTCTCAACGGATGCGCGCTTCGATTTCAGAAATCATTGCCGCGCTCGAAACTCTTCCGCCGAACATCGAAATGAAACTGCTGCTCGCGGGCGGAAACGGCGTTTACGAAGAATCGACGAACGGGCAAGCGCTGTCCGGCAGTCCCGCAGAAATCGCGCGGCGATTGAGAAGCATCGACTTTGAGGGCGGCGCGAACAGCGTTCCGGCTTTGATAAAAGCGTGGGACATCGCCGCCGAAAATCCTGAAAGCGCCGTCGTTTGGATTCACGCCGCGCAGCCGCTTTTGCTTCAGCCTGTGGAAGAACTGCGGCAACGCCGCGAGCGCCGCCCGATGGATGATAGCCGGATGCTTTACTCCGTTCAGACGGAAAACGGGACTAATCGCATCGAGGAAAAACTCGACGGAGCGAAGTTAATCGCCAATGTTGCGCGCATGAACCCGCTGCAAATCGATCTGGAAAAGTTGTTCGCCGAACTAACAGGAAAAAGGAAGAGGCTCGGATTCGTGCGTATGAGCGAGAAGCCCGCGCAGATGAACGCTTCTTCAACTGCCAAGGAAACGAGCGCGCATCTTGCCAAGCTTTGGGCGAACGATGAAATAGAAAGATTGACCGATGCAAAGGAGAAAAACGGCGCGGAGAATGCCGTCAAACTCGCGGCGCTTTATCGACTCGTCACGCCCGTCAGCGGCGCAGTGGTTCTGGAAACAAAGGAACAATACCAGAGAGCAGGGCTTGAACCCGTCGAGGCGGGAACAGTGCCGACGATTCCCGAGCCGGAAACGTGGCTGTTAATCGCCGTCGTTGCCGCACTCTTTTCGTGGATAGTTTATCGCCGGAAATCTTTGCGCGGGAGATTTGCATGAGACGCACCGTAGCTTTAATCGTCGCGCTGCAACTCTGCGCCTTCTGGCCTGTGTGGTGCTGGTATGCGGCGCGCGTCACGGATTCGATGGATGAAACGTGGAGCCTATTGGCGCTTGCTACCGCCGTGTTTTTATTGTGGCGTGGAAGGCCGCAACTCACAGACAAGGCTGCGCCGCCGCAACTGCTGTGGCCGACGCTGCTGATACTTCTTTATGCCGCGACATATGCGTTTCTCCCGCCGCTCTTGCGCGCGTTGATCGCCGTGACAGCAATCGGATGCACGCTTTGCTCGTTGCGTTTTGGAAAATCATTTCACGCGGGCGCGTTCGGATTGTTGTATCTGTCTCTGCCGTTGATTCCGTCGCTACAGTTTTACGGCGGCTATCCGCTGCGTGTTTTAGTCGCGTGCGCGGCAGCGCCGATTCTGCGGCTGGGCGGGTTCGCGGTGATGCGCGAGGGAACATGTTTGAACTGGAACGGGCAGCTCATCTGGATCGACGCGCCTTGCAGCGGCATACGAATGCTCTGGGTCGGATTGTATCTGGCCTGCACGCTCGCCTGCGTTTATGAACTTCGCTTCGGTGAAACTCTGCGTGTTTTGTTCATCTCATTTCTGGCAATCATCTGCGGCAACATCTTTCGTTCGGTGGCGCTCTTTTATGTCGAAGGTGGCATCGTCAATGTGCCGCCGTGGACGCATGATTTTGCCGGTGTGGTTGCCTTTGCGATTGTCGCGGCGGGCATCGTCGCGTCTGTTTGGCGAGTGCGAAAAAGGGAGGAGTTATGCGGCGCAAAACTTTCTATGTAGTGGCCTGTTTGTCGGCAGCATTAGCACCTTGGCTTTTCGCGCAACCGAAGATGCAGAGCCGCGAATCACCGACTTTATTTTCAGGATGGCCGACGAGTTTTGAAGGCCGGGCATTGACCATGCTGCCGTTATCGGAACGTGAGCGGCGTTTCAGCCGGGACTTTCCGGGACAAACTGCGCGCTTCACTGATGGTGAACGCGAGATCATCATTCGTCGTGTCACGGAGGCCACGCGAAAGCTGCATCCCGCGTCCGATTGCTTTGAGGGCATTGGTTATCGCGTGCGCCCGCTGCCATTGCGCGTTGATAACATGGGCGCGCGCTGGGGAAGCTTCATTGCCATGCGCGGAGCGGAGCGGCTTCGCGTCTATGAAAGAATTTACGCGGATGACGGCGGCAACGGTTGGAGCGATGTGTCGGCGTGGTATTGGGCGGCGGCAACCGGCGGAAAAACTTCCGCGCCGTGGTGGTCTGTCGTCATCGCCGAAAAAGAATCGGAGACGGCGACGGATTAGCAACGCCGCGCGGTGCGATCTTCGCCGTTATTGAAGCGCTTCGGAAAGCAGCGGCACTTTGATCGCTTCGTGGTCAAGGCTGATAGGCATTTCCATTGACGGCGCGTGCGTGCGCAGTTCGTTTGAAAGCGCCGTCGCAAACATCTGCAATGCTTCTTCCAATAAGTGCTGGTGTTCAGTTGTATATGCCGCGAGCGTTGCCGAATAAAGCGTGACGGCTCCGATTAATTCCGCGCCTGTGATGAGCGGAAAGGCGGCGAGCGTGCGATAAGCGGCGAAGGCTTCGGCGAGCGCGGGCGGCAAATCGAGTTTGGGATCGGTGTTGCAAAACGGCTTGCTGTTGGCGATTGTCCAGCCTGTGACGCCTTCGCCCATCGCAACTTTACGATTTTCAAGTCGCGCCGCATGTTCGCCCGCCGCGTGCACGACTGCGTAGCCGCCGGTAGCAGTTTGAGCCAGCGTCACCGCGCACGAATCAAAAGGCACGATGGCTTTCAGCTTCTCTGTAAAGGCGCAAAAGATTTCATCCCGACTGCGCGCGCTGTTCAGTTTCTGCGCGAGTTCGTAAAGCGATTTCAATTCCTGATGGGAAAATTCCGGTCGGTCTTTTTTGTCTGCGTCGGCGGCGATTTCTATGGCGAGTCCGGCTGCCGGAACGACGGCGCGCGCGGCTACCGAAAGCTGTTCGACGGGTTCGATGCCGAAGGTTTGCACGGGCGTGCCGCGATGCGCTTGAATCTCCGCTTCAAATTCCGGCAGATGCGTGAGAAATGTGCCGACGACGCGCGGATCATACATCGTGCCGCTGCCGCTCATAATAAATTCGACGGCTTCCTCGCGCGTCATAGCCTTGCGGTATTGCCTGTCTTCGCGCACCGCGTCAAAGCAATCGACAACTGAAATAATGCGCGCCGTTAAGGGAATCTCTTCGCCCTTCAATCCGTCCGGGTAACCGCGCCCGTCCCATCGTTCGTGATGATGACGGACAATCGGCACGACCGGATACGGAAAGTCCACGCGCCCTAGAATCTGCGCGCCGACGAGCGTGTGCGTCTTCATTCTTTCAAATTCGTCGGCAGTCAGCTTGCCCGGCTTGTTGAGAATAAAATCCGGCACGGCGATTTTGCCTATGTCGTGAAGCAGCGACCCGGCCTTTAATGCTTCGACTTCCCGTTCGCCGCATCCGAGAATGCGCGCGACGCCCGCCGCATAAAGTTGCACGCGCAAAACGTGTTCATGCGTCACTTCGTCTTTGGCGTTGATGGCGACGGCGAGCGCTTCGATGGTTTCGCGGTGCGACTTTTCCATTGCATAGATGCGTTCATGCACGCTGTTGCGATACTGGCGGTGGCCGAAATAAATGGCGAGCAGCGTCGGGCCGCCGATCACTGCCATAATCAGCACATCGTATTGAAGCGCAAAGTACATCAAGCTCGCTGCCGCGCCCGTCGGAAGAAACATCGGCGCAGCCCACAGGAAATTCTTCTTCCAGTTCTGCAAAATCGAGTTGCGGTAACGCAACGCGAAAAGCGTCGAGAGAATGCCCGTGTTGACGATTGTGTGAACGATACTCGCGGCGAGCAGCGCGACGGCGACGGCCAAAAGAGTATGACTACGTTGAGCGCCGGTTACGCCCCAACCGTAACGCAGAATCGCATTAAGGCAGAGAGCGGCGGCGGCGGCGGCGAGCGACATCATGCCGGATGAAAAAAGATTACTGGAGAGGCGGCGCACGGCGCGGCGCGATGAAATGAAGCCTTCGATGCCCGCGATGAAAACTGCCGGGAGCAACCCGTGCCAGCACGCGACGAGGAGAACGAGGGCATCCGAGAAAGTGAAGGTGATTTTGTCGCCCGTGAATTTCGATCCCCAAGGCAGCGGGAAAGTGTTCGGGAACATGCTGACGACGACGATCAGCGGCACGAGCGCAAGCAACGTCAATTGATCGCGCAGACCGTAGTTGAATGAAATAATCGCGGTGGCGATCAACCACAGGCCGGAGCCTGCGATTGTCACAGCTATCTGATACGTGCCGCTTTTCCCTTCTGTCTTTTTTTTAGCCATCAATCACTCGCGCTTTCTGCGAGAAACCACGCGGCGCGCAAGCATATTGTTTGCGCGCCGTGTGTTTGCAATTTAACGATGCGGAAAGAGTTTACTTGTGCTGGAGAGGCGCAGGACGCCGATGGGCATGGCGTCCTCGCCCTGAACCATCACTTGTTCTTCGTTCGCGTTCGTTGAGCTTGGATCAACCAGATTCGATGCCCACGCCGATTGATTATTAAAACTCCACCCACTCACCGAGCCGGACGAAAGTGTGCCGCCACCGTCAGCAAATTCACTGCCGAGCACGATGCCGCTACCGAGCACGATACCGCTTCCCAATACGATGCCGCTGCCGAGCACGATGCCGCTGCCGAGCACGATGCCGTTTGAGAAAACATAACTGCCGTCGTCCATCATGTAGCCGCCAGAAATAACGAAACCGCTGGAGAGCGTGGTGCCGTCCGCCAATTTGTAACCGTTTGTGAGTTGCAGGCGATCCGTAAACGCGACGCCCTCGACCCAGACGACGCCGTTATTGAGCGGCACACTTTCGCCCGCGATTGGTGCGGTAATGCCGCTGATGGTCGGATAAGTAACGCTCTTGGTGGTAATCAAATTATTGCCGGGCACGGCCTTGTTCGCATCCTTGCGAATCGCCTTCGCCAACAGCTTCGCGGCGTTCACGTTGAGTTCGCCCGCGCCTTCCGTGATGACGCGCTCGAAGGGACTCATCTGCCCGCTGGCGACCATCGTTTCATAAACGGGCAAGCGCTGTGCTGTGCGCATCAGCGCGGCCTTGACGATGCGCGGCGTGAGCGACGGATTGGCTTCGAGCATCAGTGCGACGGTGCCGGAAACGGCGGGCGCAGCGAAGGATGTGCCGCTCAGGATTTGGTAAGTGCCTGTCGCTTGAGGAGTGTTGCTTGTGGTATCGCCGACGAGTAGTCCGCCGATGAGACCGCCGCCGCCCGATTGCGAGTAAGAGTTGCTGGCGGAAGGCGACGAATTGGCTGTCTGCGCTGCGCCGGTGCGATTGCCGGGAGCGACGAGATCGGGCTTGACGATGCCGTCCACGAGCGTCGGGCCGCGCGATGAATAAGTCGCCACCGTGTCATCCGAACGCACGTTGGTTTGCTGCGTATTGGTCGCGCCGACGGTGATGACTTTCGGCGAGTTGGCAGGAGAAAGAATGCCGCCGTAGATCGTGCGCCCGTTTGAATCCTTGCCCCAGTTTCCGGCGGCGACGACGACAACGATGCCCGCATCGACGGCGCGCCCGACGGCCTGACACAAGGGGTCTGTTTTGTAGCTCTGCGCGACGGGCGCGCCGAGCGAGAGATTCATCACGCGAATGTTATATGTGCCTTTGTTCTTGATCGTCCAGTCGATGCCTGCGATGACATTCGAGACGGTTCCCATGCCCTGCGAATTGAGCACGCGCACGTCGATCAGATTCGCGCCTGTGGCAATGCCGCCGTAGGTCGGAGCGCCCGTGTTCTGCGCGGCGTAATCTTCGCTCGATTGGCCTGTGCCTGAGGCGACGCCAGCCGTGTGCGTGCCATGCCCGTAGGCGTCCTCCGTGCGATTCTCGCCTGTGAAATCAATGTGCTTTTTGATGCGGTCGTAAGCTTGCAGATAAGTTTGCGAGAGCAGCCCTGTGCCGAGCGTGCCGCCGCTTTGCTGCCATCGGTAACCGGCAAACTCCGCTGCGTCCGAAGGAGTAATGCCGCTGTCGAGGATAGCGATGCCGATGCCGTTGCCCGCGCCGCCGTTTGCCTCTGCGTCGTTGCCGACGGGCAAGACTTTGTTCGCGCCGGTCGTCGCTTCGAGGTGGCTCGTATTGTCTGTTGAGATGGAGAGCGAGCGCACAGGCTGGTCTTCGGAAATCCAAGACACTTCATCGCGCGCCGACATCGCCGCCAATTTTTCAACCGGCACATCGGCGATTAAAACATTCAACGCATCGAGCTGCCCTTGAACATCCGCGCCCGCGCTTTGCAACTCGCGGCGCATCCCATCTGCTGTCGCAGCATCCGCGAGATTCAGAATCACGCGCGTTTTTTCGCCGCCGCCCGGACGCGTCTGGCGAACCCGCGCGCGCAACTCGTTCGTCATCTTGTTTGTATTATCTGCAACGGAGCGGCTCTCGCGTGCTTGCCCGTGCGTTGCGGAAACCAACGTAAACATTCCCGCCAGAGGCGAGCACAGGGAAAAGATTAGCGACAAAAGAACGGCGATTGATCGTCTCATCAAAGACACTTCCTATAAAGTTAAAGGCTGTTTTTGTATCAGTGTGCGTCCCGGTCAAGCCGGGCGGCAGGCTTTGTTAAGACAATTATCGTGCCGCTTTCAATGAAGCCTGAAATGCTGGATGGAAATGAAATCAATCGACAGCCTTCCGTCTGTTTGACAGAAATTCAGTCAAAGACATCGTTCAGGCAGACGTAGTATGTAGATGAAGCAACAGAAATAGAGATGTGAAGAAAAGAATCCGCGCGCGCTTTCCGGCGGCAGATTTTGAATGCGGTGTTAGGCGGACGCGCAACGCGGCAAGACCGATTGACAATAACGGTCTGCGATGTTCGCGCACGCCTGAAATTGCTTTCGTGAAGTTGCTGCTAGACTTCGACTTTAAGGCGCGCCGGGCGGTCTGTCAGCTCGAATACTTCGCCGTGCGGCACGATGGTAATCTGTCCGAACTCTTCGAGCAGCGTGCGGTAGGCGGCAGCGACCGGGCGCGGCTTGCGCTTCAGGTCATACAAGCCGCAGGCGTTGACGCGATTATTCTTTTTGGCGAGTCCCGTATCCCAATCGATCTGGTCGATCAAGCTGTACCAAGTGAAGCCGAGCACCGGCACGCCGTCGGAGCGCATACGCAGAATATTGACCCACTGTTTCCACAACCACGTCGGCGCTTCGTCAGGGTCGAAGGTGTTCGTCTCCGTGTGCATCACGGGTTTTTTGTAGCGCTCGTAGTAGTCTTTGGTGATGTTGTACCAGCCCATCACGTCTTCGGCCTGACACTCGTGACCGCCGGGCAGTCTGATCTTTTCGTTGCGCCCGTAGTAATCATTGCCCATGATTTGATAGCCGGGAGGCTCGCCCGCCATAAACCAATCGTACTCTTCGCGCGTCATGCCGTTGTCCATCACATACATCGCCACGTCTGCGTCGGGCGGATAGGCATAAAGCAAGTCGAGCGAAAGAAGGCGCAGCTTGTTCATCAACTTTACTTCTTGTGATTGCACGGCTGTTGCTTCGTGCGTGAACTCTGCCGATTCGCTTTGCACGATGACGACATCCGGGCGGCGCTGCGCGATTGCATGGTTGGCGAGAATGCTTGCCGCGACGATGTGCTTCATCGCCGTCACGAACGCGCGGTCATCCTTTAATTGCTCGTTCCATAATCCGTCCTTGGCGCTCATCTTCGCTGTTATATAGATTTCGTTGACGGGCGTGTAATAGCGCACCCATGGATAGCGCGTCGCCACTTGCTCGGCATAGTCCGCGAAGTGTACCGGCAACTCGGGATTCTGAAAGTTCCCGATCCAGCCGGGAACGCCGAAGTGAAGCAGATCGAGAATCGGCGTGATGTTAAGACGCTGAATTTCGTTCATCGCTTCGTCCGCGAAACTCCAATCGTATTTTCCGGGCGCGCGGTGAATCGAGTAGTAGGGCAAGCCGTAGCGCAAGACCTTCAAACCCAATTCCTGCACGAGCCGCAGATCGTCGCGCCAGTGTTTGTAATGCCCGCACTCTTCGAGTTGGTCGCGCCGCAGATGCCCGTGATGAATCATCGGGTAGGAGCATTCGATGCCTGTGGCGAAAAGGAAATTACCGGGCGCGCCGTCCGGCAATCCGCTGCCGCTTGAACCGCTTGCGCCGCCATGCTGATCGCCCGCGTAGTTGCTGTCGCCGCGCTTGCTTTTAACGATTTTAAGAAAACTTTGCTTCATAGTTTTTGCTTCGCTTTGAATATTTGAAACGCTTGCTCGCGCGGTTCTTATTGAAGGAATGAAACTCTTTTGCGCATAACATTCTCAAGCGTTCGACAGCCGCGCGCTTTTGAGAAAGCAATCGGCGATGAACAGGGAGAGCGCCATAATGGTCAGCGCAGGGTTGACGCTCAAGGCGCTCGGAAAAATCGAGTTGTCGGAGATGTAAAGATTCGGCACGTCGAAGCTGCGGCCTTCTGCGTTCACGACATTGCTCGCGGCGTCCGCGCCCATGCGGCATGTGCCGATGATGTGAGCATTGCGCTGGAAAGCCCAGATGTCGCGCGCGCCCGCTCGTCGCCAAATCTCGCGCATCAGTTTTTCGGCATGAGCAGTCAAGCGCCGCTCGTTCTCGCCATTGGTGAAATACACGCGCGGCTTAGGCAATCCGCGTGCATCGGGTTCGTCGGAGAGTTCCATGTAGTTGTGCTCGTAGGGCAGGCAATCGCCGAGAATGTTGATGCCTGCGGTGTGGTTATAGCCGCGCATGTGTTCGCCGAGAGATTCTCCCCATAGCCCGCGCCCGCGCGCGACTTGCGAAGCATACGTTACGGGCATCACGCCGATTGATTGCAGAAGATAGCCGCACGCAAAGTCCGCGTGTTCATCGAAGGAGCGCGGGCGATGCGTGTCTTCGGAGATAAGCGAGCCGGGAATGCCTTTGTACGGGCGCACGTCTTCATCGAATTGTCCCCAGACTTGCACGCCCGTGTGCGCCATAAAGTTTTTGCCGATTTGCCCGCTCGAATTGGCGAGATTGTTTAGCAGCAGCAGTCGCGGCGTTTCGATTGCTCCGGCGCACAGAAAAACATTGCGGCAAGGCTGGCGGTGCTGGACGCCGTCGCAAGAAGTGTAAACGACGGCGGCGGCGCGATTCGCTTCGTTCGTTTCTATCTGCGTCACAAAACTTTCGGCGCGAATTTCTGCTCCGTGATGAACGGCGAGCGGAATGTATGTCACGTCCATGCTCGCCTTCGCGCCCGTCGAGCAGCCTGCCTGACAAAAGCCGCGATTCGTGCAGGCGTCGCGCCAGCCGTAGCCCGTTTGAAAGCGCGCGGCGGAAAGCGCGGCGTTGGGAGCGGGCGAAGTGCGCAATCCCATTTCCTTGCAGGCGCGCTCCATCAACTGCGCCGCGCCGTTCAAAGCGAGCGGCGGCAGCGGATACTTTGTGCGGCGCGGCGGCCCCCAAGGGTATGCTTCCGGCCCTGAGACGCCGAGAAAATGCTCTAGCTCGTCGTAGTAAGGTTCTATATCGGTGAACTGCAAAGGCCAGTCGCAGCCGACGCCGAACTCCGTCCGCAAGCGCAAATCGTCGGGCTGCGGGCGCGGCACATAAGCAGTGTAATGAAGCGTCGAGCCGCCGACCCCGATGCCGGAATTGTTGTTGCCGAAGTGCAGCGGATCATTGCCCGCGCTTAAGCGTTCGTCGTTCCAGAAAAGTTCCGACTGCGCTTGCTCGTCCGTCGCAAAATCCTGCGCCGGATTCCACTGCCGTCCGGCCTCTAGCGCGACCACGCTCAAGCCTGCGGCGGCGAGCCGTGCCAGAAGCGGCGCGCCTCCGGCTCCCGTGCCGATGACGACAGCATCGATTATCTCGCTTGTCGGATAGCGCCGCATCGCGCGCTGTTGTTCGTGCGAGTCCGGCGCAGCGTCTTGATGTATTGTGTTGTTCGATGAATCCGCAGGCTCGCTCATTCCTGTTTCTCCAGCGGGCGCGGCTCCTGCGGATCGAGGCGGTTCAAGCCGATGTTGTGCCAGCCCTTTGCGTCAGCCATGCCCGCGTAGCCGATGTCTTCCAGCGCGAGCGGGTGACTGTAAAAACCTTCTGTTAGTTCCGCCAGCAGTTCCTCGAAAAAGCGTGACGCAGACAATGGCTTCCACGTTTCACCGATTGCTTCGCCGCGCTGAACGCCGTATAGAATTTCGTCTTGCTGCGATTCATCCAGATTCACGAAATCCGACTTGAACGACGCACGCGCGCTTTCGTTCAAGCCTTGCAAGCCGCGCGTGTATGTTTCCGCGTCCGCTGACAGCACGTCATAGCGCCAGCCGTTGCCTTTGCCGTCTGCCAGCCGTTTATCGATCACACCGGCGATGCTCTCCAAATTTATTCCGTCGATGCGCGGCATCAATCGCGCGCACGCCGCGCAGAGAACGGCGAAGGAGTGCGCATCGAAAAATCGCGGCACGACCCTTTCTTCTTCGAGCCGCCCTTGCAAGGCGCGGCGCGTTTGCGCGGTCACGAGAGCGGTGTCGAGCAGCTTGCGAACGGTGCCGGACGGATATTGTTTGTTGTTCATAGCGCCTAGTTCAATCGCTCGATAGTTTGCCGCCGGTAATTTCGATAAGGCTGCCGGTCACGAAACTTCCGTCTTCCGAAGCGAGAAACACATAAGCCGGAGCGAGTTCTTCGGGCTGTCCGGGACGCTTCAGCGCGACTTCGTGGCCGAAGTTTTCGACTTCCTCAATCGGCATCGTGCCGGGAATGTTAGGCGTCCACACGGGGCCGGGTATGATGCAGTTGACGCGTATGCCCTGCTCGCCGAGATTCAGCGCGAGGGATTTGGTGAAGGAATGAATGGCTCCCTTGCTCGACGAATAATCAATCAAAATGGGAATGCCCGTTTTGCCGACGATGCTGCCCGTGTTGATAATCGAATCGCCTTTCGAGAGATGCGGCAACGCGGCTTGCGCCATGAAAAAGTAACCGAAGATATTCGTCTCGAAGGTGCGGCGAAAATCTTCTTCGGTGATGTCCGCAAAATTCTTTTGCGACACTTGAAAAGCCGCGTTATTGACGAGAATATTCAGGCCGCCGAACTCTTTGACGGTCTGCGCTACGCCTGCGCGGCACGCTGCCGAATCGCGCACGTCGTGCTTTAAGACGAGGCAGCGTCCGCCTTTGGCTTCGACCATGCGGCGCGTCTCTTCGGCGTCCGAGTCGTTTTCGTTGTAGAGAATGGCGACGCTTGCGCCTTCCATCGCAAACGCAATGGCGACGGCGCGCCCGATGCCGGAATCCGCGCCGGTAATCAACGCCGCTTTGCCTTTCAGTTTTCCTGCCGGTTTATAGTTGGACAAATCGCTGTCGGGCTGTTGGTTCATGTCGGATTGTTTCGCCGGATAAGGCAGCTTCTGGCCTTTAATGTCTTCGGCACGCAAACGCTTTTCTTGATCGCTCATAAATATGATCTCCTGCTGTTCATCGAAACTATTCCCGGTTGATAAGTCTGTTCATCGTCATAATCGCAATTTAGCGGTGTTTTATTCCATCCGCTGATTGAAGGGCTCTTTAGGCATAAGTTGCGAAGACTGAACGAAATGCCGGTGAATTTACCGCTTATGATTATCGACTGCCGGGCGCTCTTGCGCACGCAGGAATAAACGCGCCCGTGCGCGGCATTAGCTATTCAGCGGCTTGAATATTATTTACAATAAAGCCTGCACGATGTGAAGACGGGTTTTGACCGGAATAAAAGGAGACGCTCGCGGCATTATATGTGTGAGTGAGTAATTTCTTGCCGGAGAAAACCGGAGTGATTAATATGCATTGGTGCGCAATCGACTACGCCTCAATGCTTAAGCTTGATGCCGTAACAAAGGAGTAACAATGAAAAAACAACTATATATCGTGGCTGGCGTCGCCGTGCTCGCCGCCGCCTTCTTGATTGCGACAGTGATCGGGCGAACAGGCTTCACAGCGATGCAGCACGCGAACGCCGCGCCCGCCGCCGCTCAACCGGCGATGGAAAATGCCGTCGCCGCAGACAGTCCCGGCCTCCGGCGCGACGTGTTTATCGCCGCCGCGAGAGCCACGCGCGCGCCCGCCATCGAAGCGGGAGGCACATGGATCAACTCCGACGCGCGCACGCTCGAAAAAGAGCGCGGGCATGTCGTCGTCGTGGATTTCTGGACGTTCGGCTGCTACAACTGCCGCAACACGCTGCCGACGGTGAAGCGTTGGGACGCAAAATATCGTGAGCAGGGCTTGACCGTTATCGGCGTGCATACGCCGGAATCCGGCTATGAAAAGGATTTGGGCAACGTGCGTCGCGCCGTCCGCGAGCAAAACATACGTTACCCTGTCGTGACCGACGAAGACGGCGACACATGGCGCGCCTTCGGCGTCGAAGCGTGGCCGACGACAGTTATCTTAGATAAGCAGGGACGCATACGCTTCGTGCATATCGGCGAAGGCAGGTACGACGAAATGGAAGGTGTTATCCAAAAACTTTTAGCCGAGAAAGCATAGCGGATAAAAGAAGCGGAAAGACGAAGCCCGCACAACAACGGCGCGCGTGAGCGACGCGCGCCGTGGAAACCATAAGATGAAACGGCTAGAGAAAAAGCACCCGCTCGCAATTCGTTGGCTGCACTGGATCAACTTTCCGCTGCTCTTCGTGATGACCTGGAGCGGCCTTTTGATTTACTGGTCAAACAGCGTGTACCGCGTGGGCTTCGGCGAGCACACGCTGTTTCATTTTTTTCCGCAAGGCTTCTTCGACGCTTTCGGCATCGGTCATCGCCTCGCGGAAGGCATGGCGTTGCATTTTTTCTTTATGTGGTTCTTCGCCATCAACGGCGTGCTGTATGTGCTTTACACAGCCGTCTCCGGCGAGTGGCGTTACCTTGTGCCGAACCTTCACTCGTTCAAGGAAGCGATGCAAGTCACGCTGCACGATCTGCACTTGAGCAAGTATCATCCGCCGCGCCGCAAGTTCAACGGCGCGCAGCAGATTGCTTACACGGGCGTGATATTGATGGGCGCAGGCTCTTTGCTGACGGGGCTTTCAATTTACAAGCCCGTGCAGTTCGCATGGTTGACAACAATTTTGGGCGGCTACGAATGGGCGCGATGGGAACATTTCTGGCTGACGATTAGTTACGTGCTGTTCTTCGTCGTCCACGTCGTGCAAGTTATTATAGCTGGATGGAACAATTTTCGCTCGATGGTCACGGGCTACGAAATCGTGCCTGTCGATGTCGCGCCGATAGCCGACCACGCGGGCGACGACAGCAGCAGCAGTAGTAGCAGCAGCGCAGATGCGAAGGGAGCGGCAGCATGAGCGAGAAAAACGAACAGAATAACGACGGCACAATCTCCGACCCCGAACTTACCCACGCCGAGCATGAAGCGGCGGCAGCCAATGTCGCCGACGCGAATCCTGCAGACGTGAATCATCCGAGCGTCGTTAGCAGCGACGAAGAAATCGCGCGCGCGATGAGCCATAAGTCACGGCGCAGTTTTCTGGTGATGGGCATAGCGGCGGCGGGCGGCGTCCTTGGCTGGGAGTGGCTCAAATCGCGCCCGGAGATCGATGGCATTCAGTCCACGCTGCGCCGCGCGCATGAATTTAACGAAGACATTACCGAGCGCTACTTCAGCGAAGCGCGCCTCGCGCCGACCTTCGCGCGCGCGCTGGCTGTGGAGCCGCGCGTCAACGGCGAAGAAGGCATGGCGGACGAACTCTATCCGCAAGAGTGGCGGCTGGAAGTTCTCGGCCTCGCCGCGCCGACGAAGTATCCGCAGTACGTCAAAGATGTCAATTACGATGTCGGGTACGACGACAGCAACGCGTCAGATAGTTCCGCCGACAATTCGGATGAGACCGGCGACGGAGATGACACAGGCGACGACAATACAGGCGACAGCAAAAGCGGCAACGGCAAGAATAGCGGTAACAGCAAGATCGGTAGTAATAGCAAGAACAGCGGTGGTGGAAAGGGTAAGGACTCGAAGAACGCTACGGGCGGCACGAAACAGCAGAGCGCGGGCAACACGGCTGCAAACAATTCGGCGGCAGCGGAAGAAGATGTGCCGGTGGAACCCGGCTTGCTCTTAACGCTCGCGGACATCAAGCGTTTGCCGCGCGTCGAGATGACGACCCAACTCAAGTGCATCGAAGGCTGGAGCGTGATCGTTAATTGGGCGGGCGCGCGTCTCTCGGACTTTATGGAAACCTATCAGCCGCCGACGCGCAATAATACCTCGCCCGACGCGCGCAATCGTCCGCAAGACCTCGTGCGTTATGTTTCTATGGAAACGCCGGACGGCGAATACTACGTCGGGCTGGACATGGCGAGCGCTCTGCATCCGCAGACGATTCTTTGTTACGAAATGAACGGGCAACCGCTCTCTCCGCAGCACGGCGCGCCGCTGCGTTTAGTGACGCCCGTCAAGTACGGCATCAAGCACATCAAGCGCATCGGCAGAATCGCGTTCACGGACACCCGCCCGAAGGATTACTGGGCCGAGCGCGGCTATGATTGGTACTCCGGTCACTGATGCTCTCTAGCTTCTGCTTAGTCAGCGCGAATATATTTACGTCTTCGTTGCATAAAGGCTGTTCGGCTTCTGTTGAAGTGTTTTGAGGAAGCAGTGCTAAAATGCGGCTGGAGATAAAGCCATGAACAAATCTACGACTTTTGAACCCTCTGCTACAGAAGACTCCGACGACTTGCGAACGGCAGTGGGCGAGTGCCTCCGACACATCGATCTGGCGAGAGAGCAAATTACGCTCGACCAAACGGCGATTGACCAACTACAAAACGAAACGCGCGCTATTCTGGAGCGCCTGCAAGTTGCCTTGCCTGCCGCTTAAATATCGCCATTTGGAAATATATTCTTGACATGGGGCGGCGCGTGCTGCTGTTGGTAGAGGATACACGGCGGCACGGTGAATCAATCAAAGAGTTGCAGCGCGAAGTTAAAGAATTGGCAAAGGCAGTCGAGCGCTTGGCGTATGAAGTGCATCGCGTCAGCGAGCGGACAGCGCATCAGCATGAAACGGCGCAGTTGCGATTGGAAAACGAGTTACTGCGCTTGAGGCAGCAGTTATCCGCTAGCGGAAGTAATACAAAAGATGACGATAACAGCAAGTAGCCGGTTTTAGCGCACGAGGCCGAGTACATCATTCGAGCGGACGGCGGAATAGCGTACCTTTCATGTCGTATTTCCTTGTTTGCTTATAGGCTTCCGCACGCTGTTACTGGGTTTCGGCGTTCAAGTGCGCGGCTTTGCCGCAACGAAAGGTTAATCCTTGTCAATTCAGTATTTGAAGGAAGCAGTCGCCGCCAACGACGCTGAAAAACTAATTCGTTACGTGCGTTTGCACTTCGGCGACGGCAACGAAGCGGCGGGGCGCAAGGAAATCGATAAGGCTTGGATCGAAGCGCTCAAACTGCTGCTCGACGTGCCGGAGACAGACCGCGAGTTTATTCAAGACACGCTCGATACCAAAGACGCTGCCACGCTCGCGCACCTTTTCTTTCACCTGCATTTTTATTTCGTCAAACATTCGGGAGATTGGATTCACGATGGAACACTCTGATGAAGAGAAGCAGCTGCGCCCCGGTTTGTGGGAGACGATCAACGAGCGTTATCCCGGCTCGATGATTAACAAAAACGATTTCGTTCCCTTAGCACATTTGCGCAAGCCTTTAGCGGAAGCGCGACTTGCCTTTGTCAGTTCGGCGGGCGTGCAGCCGGGCGGAACAATGCCGTTCGATGTCGTACACCCTGTCGGCGATTTCAGCTTTCGCCGCGTGCCTTCCGGCTCCGCCACGTCTGATCTGGAAATTCACCAGATAAAGTATCCGACGAACGGGGCGGGAAAAGATTTGAATGTTATTTTTCCCATCGAGCGTTTGCAGGAACTTGCGGCAGAGAAGGTCATCGGCGAACTTGCGCCGAACTTTTTTTCGTTCATCGGCTACAACATGAACCCGGAAGCCTTCGAGCGCACACTCGCCGAAGACATCGCCGACGCGGTTGTTGCCGACGGCGCGGATGCCGTGCTGCTGTGTCCCGCTTGACCGATATGACACCAGTCCATCGCGCTCGTGCAGCGCGCCATCGAACAAAGAAATATCCCGACGGTTTCGATCACGGTTGCGCCCGACATTACAGAGCATTGCCGTCCGCCGCGCGCCGTCTTCGTGCCGTTCATGATGGGACATCACTTCGGCGTGCCGTTTCACAAAAAACTGCAACGGCAAATTATCCTCGAAGCGCTCGATCTTTTGTTAAAGGCAGAGCAGAGCGGAGAAGTGCGCGCGCTTCCGCTGACATGGGCGCAGGCGCGCAGGGAAGGCTCGCTGCTTACCGCATAAGCGAGGCTTTATAACTTTCAATCCATATAGTGCGAAGTGGTGCGGAACCTTTGTCCGTGCAAAGAGAAAAGCATCGCCGGAATTTCGTGATGATTATTTTGCTGATGGGCGTTTCCGGCTGCGGCAAAACGACAATCGGAAGTTTGCTGGCAGCGGAACTTAATTGGGAATTCTGCGACGCGGATAGTTTGCATTCCGTCGCCAACGTCAACAAGATGAGTCGCGGCTTTCCTTTAACGGACGATGACCGCGCGGATTGGCTGCGCGCAATACGCCGCTACATTCTCGACGCCGTCGCGCGACAACGAAACTCGATCATCGCCTGCTCCGCTTTGAAGGCAACTTACCGCGAACAATTGCTCGTAGATGAATCCGTCAAGATTATTTATCTCAAAGGAACTTACGAGTTGATCCGGCAAAGAATGCTTCAAAGGCACGGGCATTTTATGAGGCCGGGGCTTTTGCAAAGCCAGTTCGACGCCTTGGAAGAACCGATTGATTCCTTGATAGTTGACATCACCACGCCGCCTGAATTAATCGCCGAAGAAATCAAAACTAAACTCGCCCTTCAGCATTCGCCAAAAGAAAATTAACATCGCTTCGATACGAATATAGGCAGCAAAGGCATTGCTGCCCTTGCTGCCTATATGCGAAGAAATCGTTTGCGCGACTCTTTCGCCTGATTACTCAAAGCGCTTGTTACAACCGCTACTATCTACGCTTCGGCGCTTATGAGCGGTTGCGGTCTCTGTCCGTCGGATTCACTTCCTTCGCAACTTCATGTCCGCCGACTGCTCCGGCAACACCGCCGACCACGCCGCCGATTGCAGTTCCGACGCCCGGCACGACTGAGCCAATCGCCGCTCCTGTTGCCGCGCCGCCGAGCGCGCCTGCGCCTGTTCCTACGGCGTGAACGCTTTCACCGTGATTTCTCCATTCGTTCTCGAAGTAGGCTGCGTCTTCGTCAGAGCGCGGATTAACGCCCATGAAGACTCCGCCGCGTTTGACACCGGCTTCGTATTCCGCCGCGTGCTCTTCGGGAATGCCGTGGCCGACAAGCGCTCCGATCAAGCCGCCCGTCAAGCCGCCAGCGCCAGCGCCAGCGAGACCTGCTGCAAGCGGGCCAGCAATCAACAATCCGAGTCCGGGCAGCGCGAGCGTTGTGCCGATGGCTGCAATCGCGGCGAGCGTTGCGCCGATTGTGCCGCCGATGGCTGCGCCCTTGCCTGCATCTTCCATTGTTTTATCGGCGAGCGCGGACGTGCCTTCGCTTCCGGCAGGATAATATTTGGTGCGCGTCTCATCCGACATGATGACGTTCGCATCGTCTTTGCCGTAGCCGCGCGAATTGAGAGTCTGGTAAGCGCGTTCGGCACTTTCCCGATCATTGAAAAGACCTGTTACCATACGCGAGCGTTGTGTTGTTTCGTTCATAATCTGGAATCTCCTCGTTAGTTCAATTTGTGGTATAGCCTGTTATGCGCTAATGACAAATGCCTGTTTGTCGCTCGAATCGACAAGAGTCCCGTGTACGATTTTCGGTTCCGGCAAGCATGTCATTATTATCGAAAGCAAAAAGCACGCCAGTAAAATGCTGTTCGGCGAAACTTCGACTTTCATCTTATCATTAAACCGGATTTACGGTCAGGTAAGATTGATTTGACCTTTCACCGACTTTGAAGAATCCCGCAGGGCGAAGCGCGAAGTGTCCGAAAAAAAGACTTCGCTTCGTCGCCCGAACCTTATCGCCCATAGTGAAAAGCGAGATGCAACACAATCAACGCCGCGCGTAACGATCCGGCGCTCGAAATTTACGAATCACTGTTTTGAATATGACACCAAGCAAAGACAATCTTACTGCGCCGCCGTCATCATCATCGCGCGCATACTCTAATGAAGACCTGAACCGCGATTTAGGCTTCGGCTCGGTGGTCGCTTCGGAGAGCCGACAGCGACTTCTCAACCGCGACGGAAGCTTTAACGTCAACCGCACGGGACTCAGCTTCTGGTCGTCGTTCAGCCTTTACCACTCAATGCTCACCATGCCTCTATGGGAGTTTCTATCCGCCTTAACGATTTTTTATGTGTTGATGAACGCCGTCTTCGCCGTCGCTTACATGCTGTGCGGCGCGGGCGCTCTGGCGAACTCCGTAGCGGGAAATTCCGAGACCAGATTTTTGCAGGCATTCTTTTTCAGCGTGCAGACATTCTCGACAATTGGCTACGGAAACATTAGCCCTATCGGATTCGCCGCCAACATGGTCGTGACCATCGAAGCCCTCGTCGGATTGCTCGCCGTCGCGCTGGCAACAGGCTTAATCTTCGCAAGATTCTCGCGCCCGACGGCTAAAATTATTTTCAGCCGCCAAGCCGTCGTCGCTCCCTTCAATGATGGCCGCGCTTTAATGTTTCGCGTGAGCAATGCCCGCCGCAACCAGATTATCGAGCTAGAGGCGACGGTGCTGCTCGCCAGATTCGAGATTGATAATGGCCGGAAACTGCGCCGCTTTTATCCTTTGAAATTAGAGAGGAGCAAGGTCGTCTTTTTCCCTTTAGCATGGACGCTCGTTCACCAGATTGACAGCGAAAGCCCGCTTTACGAACTCTCTCACGAGGATTTAATCGGCGCGGACGCGGAACTGCTGGTGCTGTTCAAGGGCATAGATGAAATTTTTTCGCAGACAGTCCACGCGCGCTCTTCATACAAAGCCGAAGAGATAGTATGGGACGCCAAGTTCAGCGACATTTACAATCGTTCCGCGAGCAATCAATTATTGACGGTTGATGTCAGGCGGCTTCACAACATCGAGCGTGTATAGAACATTAAGATGAATATTCTCTCGCTTGAAAACATCTGTAAAAATTACGGCAGCGATCCGCTTTTCGAGAACGTCACCATCGGGCTGGAGGCGAACGAGAAGATCGGCATTATCGGCGCGAACGGTTCCGGGAAAACGACGCTTCTGCGAATCATCGCCGGAATGGAGACGCCCGACACGGGGCGCGTCACGCTCGCAGACGGGCGCGTGCTCGCCTTTTTGTCGCAGAATCAACCATTCGACGAAAACGCGACGGTGCTCGAAACCATCTTCAACGCGAGCAGCGCCGTGATGAAATTAATCCGCGATTATGAAGCGGCGTGCCACGAGTTGGCGCTTAAGAACGGCAACGATGACGCATTGCTGAACACCGTCGCAGACCTCGCGCACAAGCTCGAATCATCGGGCGGCTGGGAACTCGAAACCAATGCCCGAAGAGTGCTGGAGCGTCTCGGAATTACCGACACAACCGCGCGCATGGGAATGCTGTCGGGCGGGCAGCGCAAGCGCGTCGCGCTCGCGCATGAACTCATCGTCCGCCCCGATGTGCTGATCCTCGACGAGCCGACGAATCACCTAGACGCAGACACGGTCAACTGGCTCGAATCCTATCTCGCGCGCTACACGGGAACACTGTTGCTCGTGACGCATGACCGTTATTTTCTTGACCGGGTAACGACGCGAATTCTGGAGATCGAGCGCGGCGCGGTGCAAAGCTTCGGCGGCAACTACGCCTATTATCTTGAAAAAAAGGAGGAGCAGGAAACACAGCGCGCCGTCGAAGGCCAAAAAAGGAAAATGATGATCCGGCACGAACTCGCGTGGCTGCGGCGCGGCGCAAAGGCGCGCACGCGCAAATCGAAATCGCGCATCGACGCCGCGAAGGACTTGATGGCGCAGCCTGTCGATACCGCGAAGGCCGGGCTTGAAATAGCCGTCGGCTCGAGTCGTTTGGGAACGAAGGTCGTCGAACTGCACGAAGTGTCGAAGGCTTACGATGATCGAAAACTGATCGACGATTTCACATACATCATCAAGCGCGATGACCGCATAGGCATCATCGGGCCGAACGGCGCGGGCAAGACGACGCTGCTTGAAATCATCACAGGGCGCGTTCAGCCGGATAGTGGTTATGTGGAAATCGGGCAGACGGTCAAGATCGGTTACTACGATCAGGAAAGCCGCGCGCTCGACGATGAACAGCGCGTCATCGATTACATACGCGAAGTCGCCGAGCATGTGCGGACAATCGACGGCACGCTTATTACCGCGAGCCAGATGCTCGAAAGATTTCTGTTTCCGCCCGCCGCGCAGTATGCGCTCATCGGGAAATTGTCGGGCGGCGAACGGCGTAGATTATATTTGCTGCGCGTGCTGATGAACGCGCCGAATGTTTTGCTGCTCGACGAGCCGACGAACGATCTGGATATTCCCACGCTCATCGCGCTCGAAGAATATCTGGACGACTTCGCGGGCGCGCTCATCGTCGTCAGTCACGACCGCTATTTCCTAGACCGGACGATTAATCAAGTCTTCAGATTTGAAGGCGACGGCACGGTGCGCGAGTATCCGGGAGACTACAGCGCTTATCTAGAGTTTCGCGCGCGCGAAGAAACCGCCAGAACAATCGAGACGCGCGCCGCAGCCGCAAGCGTCGCCAATCAAGCGAAGCCGATTGCGCAAAGTGAACCCGATGCCGCGCGCAAATTATCGTTCAAGGAAAAGCGCGAACTCGAAACGCTCGAATCACGGATTGCGATTGCCGACGCAAGGAAAACCGACATCGAAACGCAGTTGAGTCTTCATTCAAGCGATGCCGCCAAAGTTCAATCCTTGTTTACAGAGCAGCAGCAACTGCTTCGACAACTCGAAGCGGACATGGAAAGATGGACTGTACTTGCCGAAAGAGCAGACGTGTAGCAGTCAGTTAAAGTGATAGAGAAGTGGTAGCAAGTAATTGAAAAGGCGTGGAGGCTATTATGGCTGGATGGGATGGAGATGCGCTGGCGGGGCAGATGGAGGAAGCGATGGAGCGGCAGCAGGAAGCAGCCGAAGCACGCTTGCGCAAAAAAACTGTTTCGCGTGAAGACCTCTCGCGCGCCGCCGAAATAGAGTCTCTGCGGCTCTCGAAGGCGCGCATCCAAAATCAACTCGAACGCGCGACCAACCCTGCGCATCGCGCGATGCTAGAGCGGGCGCTTGCCGCCATAGAAAGTCAGATGAGCGAGTAGAATTTGAAGCAAACGCAACCCGCCGTTTGCGAAAGTGACAAAAACTGATTGAAGCGGCTGACAGTTTTCGTCATTCGCCGCTGCGCGCGAGACGGCGATTGCGGCAAAGAATCTTAGCGGGTGCTTCAGCATATGATTTATCAATCACAATTCGGCTCGGATAAACGCAGGAAAACCCGGCTTGTTAACCGGGTTTCTGAATAGGTGTGTAAACTGTAGGGATGCTCGGCGGGCGGCTGGCGGAAGCGGCAGGCTTTCGCTCAGAGAAGTGATGGCGGCGGGGTCACGTTTCATCCGTGCTGGCCGGTAATGTATAGAGCACGTCTCGTGCCATAGATTTTATTTTTC